>CAZTAP010000168.1:0-5396 GCA_964611665.1 uncultured Selenomonadaceae bacterium
CGCAAAAAAGCTTTAGCGAAGGAAATCTTCCCCGCTAAAGCTTTTCCAATGAACTTATTTTATGTGTTAAACTCCAGACCAACCGGACAATGATCGCTGCCAAAGATCTCATTATGGATCGTCGCGTCCTTGATCTTTTCCTGCAGCCGGTTCGACGTCACAAAATAATCAATACGCCAGCCCGCATTCGTATCCCGTGCTTTACGCAGATAGGACCACCAGCTGTAAATCCCGGTACGCTCCGGATAAAGCGTACGGAACGTATCGATGAACCCTGCCTGCAAAAGCTCCGTGAATTTTGCGCGCTCTTCATCGGTAAATCCGGCATTCTTATGATTCGTCTTCGGATTCTTCAGATCGATTTCCTCATGCGCAACATTCAGATCGCCACAGACAATCACTGGTTTTTTCGCATCCAGTTCCAGCAGATATCTGCGGAAAGCATCCTCCCAGACCATACGATATTCCAAACGTTCCAGTGCCCGCTTGGAATTTGGCGTATAGACCGTCACAAAATAATAGTCTGGCAGCTCCAGCGTAATAACACGGCCTTCATGATCATGTTCCTCGATACCGATGCCATAGGCTACCGATAAAGGCGAAATACGGCTGAAGACCGCCGTACCGGAGTACCCCTTCTTTTCTGCGCTGTTCCAATACTGCTCATAGCCCGGCAGTTCCAGGATTGCCTGCTCCGGCTGCATTTTCGTTTCCTGCAGACAAAAGATATCCGCATCCAGTGCCTGAAAAGACTCCATAAAGCCCTTTTTCAGGCAGGCCCTGAGGCCATTGACATTCCACGAAATGAATTTCATCGTCCATCTTCTCCATTCATTTTATGATTTTACAGCTTATGACTTTGTCGGATCGCCCACCATCAAAAGATAAGCAATGACAACAATACCCAGGATAATACGATACCAGCCAAATGCCTTGAAGTCATTGTTTTTGATATAGCGCAGCAGGAACTTGATGGACAGAATGGATACAACAAAAGCCGTCGCCATGCCCACTACCATGATGAGTACCTCTGCACCCGTATAATGCCAGCCGAATTTTACCATTTTCAAGAGACTTGCACCAAACATGACCGGAATCGCCAGGAAAAAGGTGAACTCTGCTGCTACATAACGCGAAGTGCCGAACAAAATACCGCCGAGAATCGTCGCTCCGGAGCGCGAAGTACCAGGCACCAGCGAGAGGACCTGGAAAAGACCGATGATGAACGCCGTCTTATAATCCAGCCGGTCCAGATCCGTGACGCGAGGCGTACGATGCTTATTGTAATTCTCCACTACGATAAACATAATGCCGTAGAAAATCAGCGTAGATGCCACGACCGGAGCCGTCATGAAATGCTCTTCCATGTATTTATTGAACAAAAGCCCGATAACAGCTGCCGGCAGACACGCAAAGATAACCTTATACCAGAGCTGAAACGTTGCACGCTTCTCGCTTCTGGATTTCCAGGACGAGAAAGGATTGAGCTTCTCAAAGTTCAATACCACAACAGCCAGGATAGCACCAAGCTGGATAACAACGAGAAACATATCCATAAAGGCTTTGGATACATTCAGCTTAATGAACTCATCCACCAGAATCATATGTCCTGTGCTGCTGATTGGCAGCCATTCGGTAAGTCCCTCGACAATACCGAGGATGACGGTTTTAATCAATTCAAAGATACTTAAATCCACGAAAAATCCTCCTACTAAAAATTAATAATGTAAAGCAAATTTCATTATAGCACAGCCCTGATACATAAGCACATATTTTTTTCGCGTTTTTTGCAGAGGACTTGCCTCTGTGTGATTCAGTTACAGAACCCCCTGTGTATTCATCGTATAATAAAGCCATAGAAAACAGCTTAAAGCTGCAAATTATAAGGAGCGATGAATATGTCAGTCACCGTGATCACCAAAGAAAACTTCGAAGCAGAAGTCCTGAAGTCCGACAAGCCAGTCCTCATTGATTTCTGGGCCAGCTGGTGCGGCCCTTGCCGTATGCTTTCCCCGCTTGTTGACGAGATTGCTGAGGAAAACTCCGCCATCAAAGTCGGCAAGGTCAATGTTGATGAGCAGCCGGAGCTTGCCCAGAAATTCGATGTCATGAGCATTCCGATGCTCGTAGCTTTCAAGGACGGCAAAGCAGTGAATTCCTCGGTTGGCGTACAGCCAAAAGAGAATATCCTTGCTCTGTTGAAATAACTTCATAATCCAAAACTCTTCTGCAAAAGCGGGGCTGTCGAAAATCGACAGCCCCGCTTTTTGACAAAAACCTCTTTCAAAACTTATCACCAGCAAGCTTTTGCAGCTTCTTGCGATCCAATATGGTCAGCAGCCCCCGCGAGGACTTTACCATGCCTTCCTGCACGAAATACTTGAGCAGACGGCTCACGACCTCACGTGCACTGCCCATATAGCGTGCAATCTGCTCATGCGTGAGACGGATTTCCTGCTGGCCGAGTTTTTCACTCTCCTGCAGCAGGAAAATTGCCAGACGCTTATCCGCACTCATGAAAAGAATCTGCTGCATCGCCCAGAGCATTTCAGAAAGACGCGCTGAAGCACGTTCATAGCCAAAACATTTGACATAGATATTCTGCTCCGTAAGCTCCTGAAAAACAGCTGAAGCCGTAAGCAGCACATCGGTCTCTTCATCCGCATCGATAAAAACTTCAAATGTTACAGCCCGAAGAGCACAGGAAGCCGAGAGAATCCCCACATCTCCCGGAAACAGCCGGTACAAAGTAACCTCACGCCCATCCTCAGAAAGCGTATAGGCCCGGAGCTGCCCGGTTTTGACCAGCAAAACACCGATACAATCCATACTGCCATGATAGATATTGGCCCCCTTATGGTAATGTACAGGCTGCGTATGCTTGCAAAGCTGGTTCTTCTGCAGTTCGGTAAGCTGCGGCCAAAAAGAGAAATGCTGAATGAACAAATCCGTTGCCTCTCCGGTACGCATCATTGTATCCGCCCCTTATTTCTTTATTTTGCCGCGTACATATTTGACCGCAGATAAACCCGCTGCTGCGCCTTCATAGACAGCCTTTGCGACCTGCATCAGACCGCCCGTGCAATCTCCTGCTGCAAAAAGTCCGGGAATGTTCGTAGCCATTTCCTTGTCCACAACAAGATGTCCATTATCCAAAGCTGCGCCGATCTTGCGTGCCATATCCGCACTGCCTGCCGTCCCATAAGCAACAAATACTCCATCAACGGGCACCAAAGTATCATCTGCCAGACGGACGCCTGCCACACGCTGCTCTCCGGCAATCGCTGCGAGCTTTTCCGTATGCAGCTCGATGGTCTCAGGAATCGCCAGATCCGGCTCTGCTCCGTCCGTAAACAGAAGCACTTTGCTCGCATGCGGCAGAAGCGTCTCAGCTTCATGCAGAGCATACTCTCCAGAACCAAGTACCGCTGCCCGTTTGCCACGGTAGAAGAAACCATCGCAAATGGCACAATAGCTTACGCCCTTGCCCTCAAACTCTTTGATGCCAGCCAGCTTCGGTGCCTTGCGTGCGGCGCCCGCAGCAAGGATCACACTGTCTGCCTCATAGCTGCTTTCTCCAGACCTCACGACAAAACTCGTAAAACTGTCATTCATGCCCAGCCAGACAACCTCATCCTCGACAAAACGCACCCCCAGCTTCTTCGCGCCTTCGATACCGCGGCGCTCCAGTTCAGTACCAACGATCGGCTCCTCAAAACCATAATAATTCTGAATAAGCTCTGCCTTAGCCAAAGAGCCGCTGCCCTTGGAAATCACCGTAACCTCAGCACCAGCCCGTACCGCATAAAGTGCTGCTGATACCCCGGCAGGTCCAGAGCCGATAATCAAAATCTTTGCCATAACATTCTCCTCCATTTCTATGTTTTCTATTTTATGGTAAACGTTCAAATCTTTCTGTGAGTCTGTCACATATATGAGATTAATTCTGCTTCTCTGCCGTTTCTTCCTGCAAAATCTGTCGGAAATTCTCTGCATCTTCCCTGCGATAGTCCGTCTTTATTTTTCATAACGGACAAGGACATCCTGCAGTTTATCCCACGAGCGCTGCTATATTCTTGGACTCAGGTCGCTTATATCAGCCCTGCATGCCCCTCGGACATAAGCTGCTCCAGCTCTTATCACTTATACTTTTTCCGCCTTGCTTACCAGTTTTGTTTTGTTCATATATCTACAGATATGGTATAATTTTCAGTGAGAGGTTTTACCCTCTCACCGGTTTTCTTATTTGTTCAGACTATCTATGAGGTCTGCAATCGCTTTTATCACGGCCGCTATTCCGATTAAAAGCTTTGCAATGGCTTCTAATAGCCTGAACTTTTTCCTCATCTGTATACCTCGTATAATATATTTTGTAAGCGATATTTCCGCCTTGCTTACCAGTTAAAAACTATTAATATGGAACTCCTGATGCCACAATTACTTTTAGCGATTTGTGTCCAAGGTCACGTCTTTCCGCTCCTGCGGCACCTATCGGTGACTGCTGGAACAGCATATCCTCTGTTGTTCCAGCCGAACCTGTTCACAGCCGTCCGGCCTGTTCTCCACCGTCAGAACTGTCCGCCGCTGAACGTGAACGCACCCATGTCCTTCTCGATCAGGAGCTGGATGCAAAAGAACAGGCTGCATCATCCTTACACTCTTCCGATTTAGACGAGAAAAGAGCATAAAAAAGACCGCCTGTAATGGGCGGTGGAAAGAAGGTATCATGGACGAAGTTGATCTCAAAGAAGTACATCGTCTTTGCCGTATGGATGCTATATATTGGACCGAACATGTCGGCAGACGCCTAATCAAACGACGAATTTCCCCACAAGAAATAATCACTACTTTGATGAACGGTAAAATCATCGAACAATATCCCACCGACTACCCTTTCCCCAGCTGCCTGGTTTTCTCCATAATTGACCAAGGCCGGCCTCTGCATGTAGTCTGTAGTGTCGGTAATGAACAGCTATTTATTATCACAGCCTACCAGCCTGCCCCATCTGAATGGGACAGTACATTTACCGTAAGAAAAAAGGATGGTGAATCATTATGAAAAAATGTACATTCTGCAAAGGTACACTTAGAGACGGTATTTCTACTTTTACTGTCGATCTTGGAAACTGCATCGTTATTATTCGAAATGTTCCCTCACAGATTTGCACACAATGTGGCGAGACCTATTATTCCACGGAGGTCATGCAACAGCTTTACAACATTGCGCAGTCCATGCAGCAATCTATGACTGAGATTGCAGTCGTAAACTACCGCCCAGCTGCATAATCGCAAGCGTTTGCGATTTTGACAAAAGAAAAGCCGCCCAACGATCTAATAATCTTGGACGGCTTAATGAATTAGTTGCTTTCGATATTCAGTTCGCGGCGCAATGCGTT
>CAZTAP010000169.1:0-5391 GCA_964611665.1 uncultured Selenomonadaceae bacterium
CCTTATTTCGAAAAACATTAATTATTCTGATTTCATTATAACGCAATCATTCAAGCTTTCGCAACACGAAATCATATGCATCCATAACATCGCTGCCCCAAAATGTCCAGCACAAAGGAAAAAGAGCCTTTGTGCCATAATTCTTTTAATAGATGCTAGTACAGCGTACATGAAAAAAAGCCGCTGCACTGCGGCTGAACGGCTTTCTTTCAAATCAAACTTTTACGAAGTGAGCCGACGGTTCTGAACGTCAGCTGCTCTATTGCCTTTAACATAACCAATCCAAGAATTTTGTCAGCAAACAGAATCTATGTTTTTTATCCAGCACGGCACAAAAGCCTCCCTGTCCCCTTTAGCGAAACAGCATCATGATTATGCCGCCAATCGTCGGCATAGCAACGATGCAGAATTTCAGGATAGGCATAGGGGCCAGATGCGTTCCTTTTGCGCCAAACCAGGCACCGATCATCAATCCCGAAAGCGTCTGCAAAAAAATCGTGAAATCCAGCCGCCCGTTGAAGAGATAGCCAAGTCCTCCCGCCGCAGAGATAGGCAGGATGATCATCATGCAGGTACCAATGGACTTCAAAAGCGGCACACCAAAAATGACCAGCAGGGAAATCTGGATAAACGCTGCCGCCCCGATACCAAAAGCACCCGACAGAAAGCCATTGATGATTCCCGCGAGCAATCCATAAATCCAGAGCTTGCGCCCTGACAGCAGTTCCTTGCGGATATGGATATGGCGGTCAAGCCAGTCACCCTGATAAAGCTTGACATAGAGAATCAATGCACTCATACAGATCATCAATGCCGTCATGAAGCTCAAGGTGGATGCAGGCATGATATTCGATGTATTTGCGCCAAGGAAAGCACCAACCATGCCGCCCAGACCAATAATAGCCCCGGTCTTTACCACAACCTCATGCTCACGGAAATGGCTGACTGCACCGGAGATCATCGTAAAAACCATCGAAGCCAGCGCCACAGCCAAAGCCGTATGGATTGGCACGCCAAACCCGACCGTCAGCAGCGTAATCGTAACCCCTGCACCACCAGCACCGACAAAGCCAATGAAAGCGCCAAGAAGAAGCATGGAAAAAAACAACATAAATAACACCCTTTCTCAATTTTACCTTCTCTGCTGCAAAGCGTACCTGCCTGCAGGACAAGCAAACAGAAATATTCCTTCAGTATATCATCACACCTATCGTAATGCAAAATCGAAGCCAGTCCTTTTCGCGAAAACCTCAAGGGTCAGGTTTGCCTCTGGAAAACCTTGAACAATAACGTTATAATTAAAGTTAAGCGTTTTACTTTCCAATCGATCCATTATCCAAAAGCAGGAGGCTATACTATGGCTAAAATCACAATCACCGATATTGCCCAACTTGTCGGCGTATCTACAGCCACCATTTCAAATTATCTGAATGGGAACTTTTCAAGGATGTCCGAAAAAACTCGTACACGGATTGCTGAAATCATCCAAAACACCAACTATCAGCCAAGCAATGCTGCGCATCAGCTGGCTACCAATGAAGCCCGCACGATTGGCGTATCCGTAGTAGATATCACGAATCCCTTTACCTCTACCGTATTGTCCGGAATCTATCATGCCTGTGGTCAGGCCGGCTACTCAGTCATTTTCACCAATGCAGCCAATGACAGCTCCGCAGAGATCGACAACATCAATAAACTGCGCCAGCAGGATACCGCCGGCCTGATTATCGACCCGATCGACCCGGAAAGCCCTATTTTTAAAGTCTTGTCCAATACAAATGTCGTACTGCTTGACCGGCAGGCGAAAGCGACACAGATTGACACGATTGTCACGGATAATTTTGCCTCAGTAAAAAGCTTTATCCAGGATATGCGCGCTTCTGGCTATGATGAGCTTTATTTTGCAAGCTGGCCCATCCATAACATCAGTACACGGCGCCTGCGCTATCAGGGCTTCAAGACCGCAATGCAATATACAGACGATGAGCATCTTCTCCTCGTCGAGGAAGAAGATGACTCCGGCCTCAAAAAACGGCTTGCTGAAATCATGCAGACAAGAAACGAAAAGCGCATCGGATTTTTCTCCATGAATGCCAAGGTCCTCATTCATCTCATTGCTGTACTGCAGCAGCTGGGCTGCAATTATCCTGAGGATTTTGGCATTGGCACCTACGAAGACCTGGAATGGATGAAAATATTCCGTCCCGGGATCAGCTGTATCAGCCAGAATTCCCTGAAACTTGGCGAAACCGCCGTAGAGGTCCTGCTCCGCAAGCTGAAACAGCAGCGTACAGATACCAATATCCCCCAGGCCAGGATCATCGAAGTACCAACTACCTTTGTCAAAAGGAATTCCTACTAAAAAACAGCAGCTCAATGGCTGCTGTTTTTTTGTCCATAATATGCATTTTTTCCATGCTTCCGTTCATAATGCTTATCCAGCAGATATTGCGGAACACCTTTTTCCCCTGGTGCAAGCATCAGCGTATGATACGCCATCTTCGCGCATTCCTCCAAAACCTTCGCGTTGTAAACAGCTGCTTTCGCGTTGCCTGCCCAGCTGAATGGACCATGCTGACGCACAAGAACGCTCGGCACAGCAACTGGATCAAGCTTTTTCTCCCGAAAAGTCCGTACAATGACCTCCCCGGTGTTCGCCTCATATGCAGACTTGATCTCAGCTTCCGTCAGGGCTTCGGTAACCGGAACAGTGCCATAGAAGGTATCTGCATGCGTCGTTCCAAGCGGCAAAAGCTCACGCCCGGCCTGTGCAAAGGCAACCGCCCAGGCAGAATGAGTATGCACGATTCCGCCAAGCTCAGGAAACGCTTTGTACAGGACAGCATGCGTTTTCGTATCACTGGATGGATTCAGCTTTCCTTCGATGACTTTGCCTTCCAGATCAACCACGACCATATCCTCCGGCGAAAGTTTCTCATACTCCACACCCGACGGCTTGATGACAAACAATCCGCTCTTTTTGTCCAGACCAGAAACATTCCCCCAGGTAAAGGTCACGAGCCCAAGTTTTGGCAGCATTTCATTCGCTTCATATACTTCTTTTTTCAACGCTTCAAGCATAGATTTTCTCCTGTTCCAGACCAGCTTCAGCAAACATTTTCTCAAAAAATGCCTTGGCCTTCCTTACTTCTTCTATTGGATCTTCAGCTTTCTCGGTCCACATCTCAATCGTAAAAGCACCTGCATAGCCAAGGCGCTTCAACAGCTTCAGGCAGCCTGCAAAATCCACGCAGCCATCGCCAAATGGTACATCGCGAAAAACGCCTGCAGATTCTGTCGTAACCGGATGCGTGTCCTTCAAATGAATTGCCGCAATCAGATCAATATTCTTCTCCAGGTCCTCACCAATGCCCTCATGAAGCCAGGCCGATAAATTACCCAGATCCGGGTAAGCCTGTATCCACGGACTATGGATCTGCTTTTTCAGATAAGCGATCTTATCCAGGGAATTGATGAACGCATCATCCATCGTTTCAATATCCAGCATAATTTCCCTGGCCGCTGCCATTTCAACCGCACGCTGCAAATTTCCCAGGAAATATTCTCTGGTCTGCAGGGTCTTGGGCTCATAATAAACATCGTAGCCAGCCAGCTGAATATTGCGTATCCCAAGATCAGCCGCCAGCTGGATCGACTTCTTCATCATGTCCATGGAGCGTTCCCGCACCGCAGGATCTGCCGATCCCATAGGGAAGCGCCGATGCCCGCTGAGCATGAGCGTATGGATACGCACTCCGGTAGACCAGATTGCCTGCACGAGCTTCCAGCGCTGCTCTTTATCCCAGTTCAGCCGGGCTAAACGTTCATCGCTCTCATCAATTGACAGCTCAAGAAAGTTAAAGCCCAGATTTTTTACCAATTGCAAAAGCTTCTGCCAGTCATCCATGCGTGGTAAAGCTTTTTCATAGATTCCCAAGGAATTCATCGTGTTTCATCCTTTCCTGCCTCTGCTTTATATACAGCCACCTCACTTGATTCACGATTTGCTGCCAACAGGAAAAACTGCTTTCCCTTTTCGTAAACCAGTACATTGCTTGTACCAGCCTGCTGGTCAATCTCCTGAAAACAAAACTTACCCGACTCCTGGGTAATGCAAAACAATTTACGATCACCGCCGCGATAACCAAAAATAAAACAAGCTTTCCCATACACCCTTCCGCCCCAAAGTGCGTGGCCAAAAGGTGTGGCTTTTAATCCTTCAGCATTCATCAGAGTAAATTTTTCATCATAAAAACGAAGACGATCTCCATGAAAACCCTCGATAGCCATGTATTCATCTTTGCCATCGCCATTAATATCACAAGGAACAATATCGCTTGTTTCCCTTTCATTTATCTGTTCTAAGCACCAATCTTTTCCTTCTTTTGGAAAGTATAGCCGATATATTCCATCAGCAGCCGTAATAAAAGCATACTCTTTTCCTGCTGGCCGATAGTATCCATGATTTTTCGTCAGGGTCTTTGGCAGTGTATGCACATCCTCCAACACACTCTGCTGATGACAATACCTGCCCACGAAAATCTGCCCCGGATCTGACCAGTCTTCTGTAAATTTTTTGGATCTGGCAACACTGCAGCCAATATACCAATAGCCGCCATCTTCTGCAGGTATAAGATCAAAACGATGTACATAGGGAACCTCGGCAACTATGCTTTCTTCCCAGGTATTCCCATTAAACTTCTCACATACAAGCCGGCATTTTGCAGCCTGAAAGCCAGGATAAAACATTTGCGTTGCCAAAAAATCCAATGTTCCTGGAATCTGCACCATCGTCATGGTACCGCCGATTTGGGGCCATACCTCTCTCCTGGCAAAATGATGATCAAGATCATACGCATAACAGGGCTGATTCTCTTCGGAAGCCACGACCAGAAAATCATGTTCCTTATTCTTTAAATGCATGACTGCATAACAATGCTCCAACGTATCCCGAAATATTTTTTTGAATTCCATAGTTCCTCCCAATTTCACTGCAGCCTACTTTTTTGATACAGGTCCGGATTCCAATTCATCCCATATCCCCTGCAGGGCATCTGCTGTCCGGATAAAATTACGATATTTCCGTGCATAAATTTCCCGGTATGCAGGCTGCGGCATCGTTATTCCGGTAAAATGAACACAGGCGCTGGCCGCTTCTGCATAATCCTGATAAATCCCGCTGCAAATTCCGGCTGCCATCGCTGCCCCCAGGGCTCCCAGCTCTTTTCCTGCTACCGTCTCTACGGGAATCTGCAATACATCAGCAAACATCTGCACCCAGACAGGTGAATTTGCCGCCCCGCCTGACAGCTGAATGCGTTCAGGCCGCGGACAATTACGCAAAAGGCGTTTTACATGCATGACATGACAAAACACAATACCTTCATAAAC
>CAZTAP010000170.1:0-5381 GCA_964611665.1 uncultured Selenomonadaceae bacterium
CTATTATCTCACATGGGCCAGCAACGTACCATCCACTATGTTATTGAGCAGTTACTTTTTACGTGCTACCTGGCGGACCGCCTTGCCCCACAAATCAAGCATGCCGAGATTATCAAGTGAGTTTGTCCTGCTTCCTTTAGCTTCCCTTTGTTCAACGTTAGAAGCAAGCTTCACATCGCCGAGTCCAATCAGATTCAACAATGCATTATAGATGCGCCTCGGTGCTCCGGCTGGTTCCTGCTCTTTGCCAATAGAAAAAGCACCCTGCGAATTCGCTGAGCGCTTTTGTTCCATATCTTTATACAGTTCATTGAACCGCTGGCGTGCTTCCTGGTGTTCGCCGCTTATCCTGCGGTCTGTTGCTGGCGATAACCTGCCATTGATTCCTCGAAGCTCTTCTCCAGCTCTTCCGTCGAAACGTCTGGCATTAGAATTTTCCCGATCCGCATGTACTCCTGCCTGTCGTTTGTTCCTATCCATCTCTCTAGCATATCCGTCTCTGATTCGCTCATCATTATCAAACACCCTCCTTGCATACTCAATCTCTACAGCCGCATGATCGATATAATCCTGTCGATTTCCTTGGCCAGTCAATACATTGTACCGAATATTCATCTTCTTAATATACGGAATATTTTCCCTAGCTTCATCGCGAGCTATTGGGTCGTTCATAGAAGCAACGTCGACGTGATCACCAATCTCCTTCGTCACGGTATCTCTGAGCATTTTCTGAATACCGGACGCCAGATATTTATCAAATACAGCCTGAGCGGTGCTATCATTATTCGATATCTTCTCACCATCATTATTATCTTTAATGTCAGAATTGTCAAGCGATGGTTTTATATCTCTATCATTCACCATCGAAAAAGCACCCTGATCATCAGAGTGCTTATCTGTTAAGCTGTTTTGGTTTTCTTCTGTTCCGTAGGTTCCGCCGTGGTTTGCGTTAGACTGTTCGGCTTCTTGCCAAGAATTGAATCCAACAACATTCTTTCCATCTCTTCGTCCGTATATAGACGATTCTTTGTAGATAAATCCGGCATAGTCAAGCATCTCCTTCGCCTTAGATTTAAAACCATCAAACAATCCATTTACTTGCTCATCGGTAAGCTTTTTATTATTCGTAATCCGCTCCACCAAAATGCGCTTATTTGTGTAGGAAGAATTGAACTGATTGTAATATGTTTGGAAATTTCGTAGTGCTATCTTACGTGAATTAGAATTATCGTCCGCAAATTCTTTGTCAATATTTTCTACGGTATTACCATTATGCTTCAAATAATCGGCACGATCATTCATACGTCTAACGACATCGCGAAAAATACGATCTTTTGATTCTTCTGCAATACTTATCTTTTCACCATCATTATCACCTTTAATATCAGAATTGTCAAGCGATGGTTTTATATCTCTATCATTCGCCATCGAAAAAGCACCCTGATCATCAGAGTGCTTATCTGTTAAGCTGTTTTGGTTTTCTTCTCCTGCTCCGTAGGTTCCTTCGCGTTCTGCTCTGGATCGCTCGACATCTCGCCAAGAACGTATCTCAGAAGCTGATCCATTGATTCCTTTTTTGTGAAGGGTGATTTCTCTGTAGACGGTTCCACCATGTTTTGCGTTGGCTCGTTCAAGCTCTTCCCAAACGCCATAGCGAGTACGCAATCCATCGCTTCCGCGTCGGTTAGCGTATGCGGTTTCTCTATAGATTGTCTGTCCATATTCCAATGCCCTCCTTGCGTTACTCTGAAGTTTGTCAAAAGCTTCTTTGATTCCAGCTTCTGTTTGGTCGATGTTCATCCCTTTAGTAAATCTAGCAACAACATCTCTTTTGTTTACCCGCGGTGAAATGAACATATTGTATACCGTATTGAGCTGCTGAAGAACCTTGCTTTCTATGTCTGAGTGCCGATCATTCAACATTTTGGCTATATCGTCATCGCTCATACCATTTTCACGCATTAACTCAATCTGATTATCAATCCGCTTGTTAATAGTCCGAAGAAGCATATTTTTATGTGCATCTCCGATTTCCTTGATTTCATTATTAGCCAATTTATCAGAATTGTCAAGCGATAATTGAGCATTTACCAAAGGTTCTCCCTTGGCCGTGCGAATCTCACGCTCCTTTCCAGTCACTCTGAATATTCGCTTGCCGTCAGCATCCACCATATCGGCAGCAAGGTTGGCGAATGCATTGCGCATTGCCTCGCTCTGTGCTGTAGTAAGGCCAGCCAGCGGCCTATGCAGCGCATCACGGAACTTGTCCATTATTCTACGAATCCATGCAACAAAGCGCTGTGCTAGTGACGGGCTTTCCTTGCCGAGGCCCTTCATGAACGATACTCGTTTCTTCACATCCGGCATAGCATCAGCCATCATTTCCTCGATTGTTTCAGCATCGGAAAGCTCCGGTCTGCCGATTTCATCACGGTATTCCTGCAGCTTGCCAGGGCTGAACTGTTCCTTACCATTGATGTATCCAACCATCTTCTGATACAGCTCGGGATTGTTGTTGCGCAGCCAATGGAATGTCTCGTACCAGAATGTCCACGGCAGAGACGTTGCACTTCTCCGGTTGAGGAAAGTAATACCGTTGTTATGGAATCCATGCAGCTGGCTTGGGCCGTCAAAGAATATGACCGGCACGCCGAGTGATTTGCCGAAGTCGGCAATATGTTTCTCGTGTCCTTTCAAAGTAGATTCTTCTGGGAAGGAAATCTTCTCGAGTATGTCATAAGCTGATCCATTCTTGGAAAACTTGCTAGGTCCCATCAGCGCATCCTTGAATAAGAACGTACCCGCATATCTTGCATCGTTGTAATGTCCGCCGTTCTTCATTGCCAGGCCCTTGAGCGGTTTGAAATCGTCAACACGTCCTTTCAGCTTGGCAGACGGCATCATCTCATGGGTCTTTGTGTGTTCGAAAGTGCCTGCGGTAAAGTTGCTGTCCTGGCTTATCTGGATATTTTCATCCTGCCTTTCATCCATAGAATGCTTTGGGGTAGAAGTCATATCCTCTTTTGAAATAGAATAATCATCATCATTTTCTTCTGATGATGAGTGTTCGGTCTGCTGCTTCTTTTCGGTTTTTTTTCTTTGCTTTCTTTCTGGATATTTCGCCAAAAGCATTGCTGACATAAGACTGTATCTCAGTACATTCCTCAGGAGTTATGTCACGATTCCATCTATCAGTATTTGCATCAGCAATTACCTGTTTTAGCTTACCCATCGCATCTGTTTTGCCAATCTCTCGCGACTTATACTGCTCCACGATACCGTCAACTTTTGAATGATATTTGCTTAACGAACTATCAGAATCTTTATTGACTATATCTTTCTTCTGTGCTACATTGGACTTAGAAGATAAAGGTTCATCGTCGTGGATTGCGCTGACCTGTTCACCCTTATGAGTTGAGCCTTTATAGCCTGCGGAAGGAGCGACGTCAGTACGTTCCCCATTTTCCGCAGGCTTTTCTAATGCTTCAAGTTCAACTGAAGCCTTTTTGCTCGCTGCATGTTTTTCAAACTGGCTTGTCGGCTTCTCGCCTGTAGCCTGTTCGAAAAGATGGGATGCAACATGTACTGCAGAATCAATCCCTCTGTCTTCAATCGCAGAAAGCTTTCCAGTAAGCGTGTTATTTTCCCAGTTATCGCGACGAGCTTCTTTTACTTTTTCATTCGGGCTCCCTTCCATCCATCTTTCTACAGCGATATTTCTTTTTGCCTTTATTAATTCACGGATGCCGGCAGTAGAGTTTCCATATTTATTCGCTGCCTGACCAATTTCATTGAGGCTCACGCTGAGCATAGGAGAATCTGCTTTCTTGAAATTAGCCTGCCAGATATCGATTACGCCATTTTTGACACCGCCGCGATAACGCGCATCATGATCAACAGTTTTATCTGCATATATTCCACGGTATGACAGAGGATCTATCTTGCTTTCTTCTGCTGCTGGCGTGCCCGGTTGATTGCTGGAGTTTGCGACAGTATCATTGTTCTTCAATGCCTTGATGATTTCTGCTGCTTGAACAGGATCGCTTGCATTCTGCAAAAGTTCTGCAGCTTTCATTCTTCCAGCATGCATCACCGCAGTATGAGCTGCTTTTTCCTGTGCTTCCTGTATAGCCTGGCTTGATGCAGGCTGAATGTAAGAAGGACCAGGCGCCGTACGTGCTGCTGGCATAAGAATATTGGCAGCCTGCTGTGGAAGAATTTTAGCTATCGTGGATAGATCGTGATTCTGTGCTGCAGTATACAGCAATGCTGCTGTAGCAATATCCTCCTCCGGTGACTTCCCTGTAGGAATCTGTACTGCTTCATTTGCAAGGTTGAGCAGTGCCTTCCGCTGGTCTGCCGATACAGCATTGGAGTCAATCATCTGCTGCATCTGCGCATTAATATCTGTTGTCGTTGCATCTGGAATATCTTCAAAGAACTTTGAGTAATCCTGCACCTTTGGCGCAGAAGACTGAGCTTCACTGTTCTGCGGCGATGAAGATTTACCTTCTTCTGAAAGGCCAGCACTTGAAAGAGCACCTTTCATGCCGTTGATATACTCGTCTAAATTTGCGGTAAAATATCCGCCGTGCTGGAGAGCGGCAGCGTATTCATCAACATTCTTTGCATCATAAATGCCATCCTCTTTGTACTTTGGCAGATAGTTTGACATATAGTCGACGAATTCCTGGTCATTGTCAAAATGGAGGTATTCACCATCGGTACCTTTAACTCCGCCATAGTTATGATCTTCTCTAGCCAACTTACTATCAAAGTTTGCGCTCTCGTGATACATCTGAGCATAAATAAGATTTGCCGGAAGACCTGTATTCTGTGCGATCCGTCTTGCCATCTGGCCGCCTTTATCATCTGGCACAGAACTGTCAGCAGCGGTGATATCTGCGGATTCTCCATTTGACTCTGTGCTTGCCGCCTGACCGCCGGTCTTGATTATCTTTGTAGGAGTGAGACCGCCCATCTCGTTGTAGTTGTCACCGGCAACCACTTTGTTTTGGCTGGAACTATTCCCTACATATCCGCCTTTTCCGTCCGCCAGGACAACGTGGTCATTGGTATGCGAATCGGTGAAGTCCTTGGACTGCGCTGGTCTGATATTGATACAGAAAAAATGCAGCAGAATACCACAAAGATTTTTCAAGGCCTTATGAAAAGCAGTTACTAATCTTGTCTGCATTTTGTCTGCATTCTCAATAGCTGATTGTGGCATACGTTAACGTACGATAAAGAGAGTTTTTCCTTATATCACAAGGGTTACAGGGTTTTTTAGACGACAGAAAAACATAGTAAAACATCCACTGACAAAAGAGAATGATATATCATAAAATAAGCCGCTTAATAAAATTAAGCGGCTTATTTTA
>CAZTAP010000171.1:0-5369 GCA_964611665.1 uncultured Selenomonadaceae bacterium
GGACCAGGAAGCTATCATGAAAATCATTATGGATCATAGTGCTAAGAGGGGGTCTTTACAATGACAGGTGATGCAGCTGCCAAAGCAGCGAAGCTGGACGACAAGCAGATGAAGGAGCATGTCAGACAGCTTAAACAATATGGTATGATCATCGCATTGGTCCTGATTTATGCGATTTTCGCTTTCCTTTCGGACTTCAAGAACGTAGCTCCGATGAACGTCAACAATCTTATTATGCAGAACTCGTACGTTATTGTGCTGGCTCTGGGCATGCTGCTCTGCTGCCTGACCGGTAATGTCGATTTGTCGGTCGGATCTGTCGTAGCCTTTGCAGGAGCCATTGCCGCCATCATGGTTGTGGATTATCATATGGCCATTCCGGTAGCTTTTCTTGCAGCGTTGGGAATTGGAGCGCTGGTCGGTATATGGCAGGGATTTTTCATATCTGTGCTGGGGGTCTCGCCCTTTATCGTATCTCTGGCGAACATGCTGGTGTTCCGCGGGCTGGCGCTCGTTGTGCTGAAGGGTCAGACCAAAGGACCTCTGCCGCCGGAATTCACCATAGTCGGTGCAGGCTATCTGCCGCAGTTTTTCACGAATATCGGTGGTACGAAGATTGAGCTGCTGGCACTTTTTGCAGGAATTGCACTCTCAGTATTTTTGGTGCTTATGGAGATTCGTTCCCGCCGCAATAAGAAAAAGCAGGGCTTTGCGCTTCCTTCGATGGCAGCGACCTTGTTCAAGCTTCTGGTGAGCATTGCGATTGTTAATTTCTTCACAGTAAAGCTTGCGCTTTATATGGGTCTGCCAATGGTATTGCTCATTGTACTCGTGCTCATTATTCTCTATAGTTTCATCACGAATAACACAGTCCCGGGCCGTCAGATTTACGCCGTAGGC
The DNA here is from genome assembly GCA_964611665.1 of uncultured Selenomonadaceae bacterium. Classification (GTDB taxonomy): domain Bacteria; phylum Bacillota; class Negativicutes; order Selenomonadales; family Selenomonadaceae; genus CAZTAP01. Next base: position 901 of record CAZTAP010000171.1, read on the forward strand.
GGCAACCGCAAGGCAGCGGCACTCTCTGGAATCAAGGTTGACCGTGTCATGTTCTGGATCTACACGAATATGGGAATCCTGGCCGGTCTTGCGGGCATCATTCTTTCGGCCCGTAATGCCTCCGCTACGCCAAAGGCTGGTGATATGTTCGAGATGGATGCCATTGCTGCCTGCTATATCGGTGGTACGGCAGTCGCCGGCGGCGTAGGCACGGTAACCGGAGCAGTTGTCGGTGCATTGATCATGGGTGTACTCAACAATGGCATGTCGCTTCTCGGCTGGTCGGTCGATATCCAGCGTGTGGTCAAAGGCCTTGTGCTGCTGGCTGCTGTTGCTGTCGATCTTTATTTCAAGAAAAAGAAGAATGGCTGATAGGAAAAGCCTGGTTTATCTGTCAGTCAAATGATTGTCCCTGGACAGGAGGAATCCTGCAGAAAGGAGCCGCATCAGCAAGCGGCTCCTTTTTTTCATGAGGTATGGTAAAATAGAGGAAAGGGGTGGGAATGAATGGTGTTTCGAAGTGGAAGGATTGCGATTTTGTCTGTTTTGCTGCTGCTCGGCAGTATACTGCCGGCTTTTGCGGCAGAGGGCGGTACGATGTGGCGGCTGGATGCACCGGCGGCTGATGGACTGCCGCGCAATCTGCGGCTGAGCTCTGATGCGGCAGGCTTGCGCACAGAGGAAAACCAGAATATCTGGGAGGGCATCGACTGGCTGCGCATCTCGGGGAGCGGACAACCTGCGGAAGCTGAGCTGCCTGTGCTTTATGCACGCATTCGCCAGGAGACGGCAGCGCCTGTTTATATCCTGGACCTGCGGCAGGAGTCGCATGGATTTTTCGGAGGTTCTGCGGTGAGCTGGTATGGGAAGAACAACTGGTCAAATCGCGGTATGAATGCGAAGCAGGCTGAGGCCGATGATATCCTGCAGCTGGACAAGGCATTGAATCAGGAGATCGAGGCTGTGCCGCTGGGCAACGAGGACAAGGCTTCCTTTCAGGCAGTAAGCGGCATCGTGAAGCATGCGGTGACCGAGCGTGAGGCTGCGGAGAAGGCAGGCTTCCGTTATGTCCGTATCGCTGCAACGGATCAGGTATGGCCGGAGCCGCAGGCAGTGGATGAATTCCTGGAGTTCTATAAGAGCCTGCCCGCAGAGCCGGTCTGGGTGCATTTTCATTGTCAGGCAGGTCATGGACGCACGACGATTTTCATGGCAATGTATGATATGCTGAGAAATCCAAATGCCGCGCTCGAAACCATCGCGGCCCGGCAGAAGCTGATCGGCGGCACTGACGTGCTCGCCGCAGCAGATGAGAGCACGGGCTCATGGCGTGCCAGGCTGACCAACGAGAAGGCAAGGAATATGAGACTTTTCTACCGTTATGTGCAGGAACAGCAGCCGGCAGGCTTTGCGGTATCCTGGACGGAATGGCTGCAAAAAAATCAGTAAACAAAAACTCCGTCAGCACTGAGCATTGTGCTGGCGGAGTTTTCTTTCGGCTGGATTCAATAGGTATAGCTGGCTTCTGTTGTATTGATGAGGGCAGAGAGCAATTGCAATGCCTGATCGCCGTCGGTTGCTGCCTGCATGGCAAAAAGATAGTGTGCATTGCACCAGCGGGCCGCATAGCTGCCATCCGGCAGATGAGCGATGAAGACGTTGGTCCGGCCGATGAATTGCGGCCACCAGTTCACGCCATAAATACCGCTGATATCTGTCTCTGTCCAGTCCGTACGCTTGGCGCTGCGGAGGCAGAGTGTTTGTGCAGCGGTGCCGTCTTTTTCTGCTGGAGCCGTGTAACGGATATCAGCCAGTGTGGCATCAATCTTCAGAAAGGCCGTTGCCGTAAAGGTCGAGTTTTCCGGCAGGGCCAGAGGGCTGAAACCAAGGGCTGAAGTAAGATCGGCAAGGGAAGAGAATTCCTGAATCGGATTTGGCAGGGAAGGCAGAGGCAGCTCTGCTGGCTTTGGTGTGACAGCCGCCTTTTTGGCAGATGAAGCGGTTGGTTTTGTTTTACTGTCTGCGGCAGTTACTGCCTTAGCCGTATTTGCCGCTGTGCTGGCTGTATCTGCTGTCGCTGCGGCAGTGCCGGCAGCAGTCTTGGCTGTCACTGCCACGACAGCTTCAGGTATCGGCGTGTTGCTGCCGGCTTCAATGGCTTCCTCGGCATAGTTTGTATCTGCAGGTACTGCAGCCAGAACCGGTACGGTATAGAAGCAAAGCGCAGCCGCGCCGGACAGGATGGCCTGGCATATCTTTATTTTTTGCATGGGTTTATCTCCTTTGTAAACATAATCAGTTTATTATACCACGTGAATTAAGGAAAGACAGCAAAACGATGCAGAATTTCTTGACGATATAAGGCCCATGGATGTACGATAAAATTAGATTGGTTTAAGGAAACGCTGATTAATCCGGCAGACCGGCTTGCTGTATCTGAAGCACTTTATTCATCAGCGTTTTCTTAAATGAATGATGGCTGATAAAGTGTCCAATAGAATCTGGTTATGGATCAGTGTTTTTCTTAGAAAAATAGAGTAGAGGTGCATGAATGAAAGCTTATCAATTAAAGATATCGATTAAAGATGTGAAACCGCCTTTATGGCGTCGTTGTATGGTGCCGGTCCGGCTGAGCTTTGCACAGCTTGCTGAGGCAATCCATGTAATGATGGGCTGGTCGGGAGAGCATATGGACGGATTTCGTTTGCCAAAATCCGGGCATCTGATTGAGATTGAGAGCCGTATGGCTGAGCAGAAGGCCAGCCATGCAGATGAAATGGCTTTGGAAGATTATCTGGAGGTTGAAAAGTGGTTTGAATATACTTATGATTATGGTGCTGATTGGAAGCATAAAATAACCATTGAGGATGTAACCGATGTTTATGATAAAGACTATCCCGAGGTAATTAAATTCAAGGGGAATAATCCGGAGGAAGATTGTGACGATGTGTATGACCTGAGTGCGGGCAGATCTGATTCCGGTGAGCAGTATGATCTATCCCTGGTCAATGAAATCCTGACGGAACCGCGCTTTCGCATGAAAGGGCTTGCAAAGGCCCAGGGAGCAGAGCTGGAGAGTTTCCGGGATTTTTCCGGTGGAGTGAATGATACAGCAAATCTATTTAAAAGCTTTTCTCATATGGCCGGAATCAAAGGATTATCAGAGGAGAAGCAGAAAGAGGCGTTTAAGAATTTTCTCGATATGATGGCTGAACAGATGGAATCGGATGCTGACGATGAAGAAGGGCTTGAAGAGGAATGTGTTATTGAATGCGTTCCAGAGCAGTTAGCGGAAGTCATACAAAGATGGAAAAAGGCTGCATTGATTGAGTATGCTCATGAGAAAGACCTGCAGATCAATCAGAGCCTGCGCAAGGCTGAACTGGCCCGGCAGATTGCTGAGCAAATGCTGGAACCTGGACGGATGAAACGGTATCTTTTGTGGCTGCCTGTTGAGGAAATGTATCAGCTTCTCAGACAAATGGATATAGATGATGCCGGATGGATAGAGGAAAGGCTGCCGGAGCAGGATCTGACAGACTGGGTCATGGATGATTTCTGTGATACAGGCTATGGTATACTGGAGATGGATGAGGCTTATGTTGCGATACCAAGTGATGTCGTAAAACAGATGAGAAAAATTCTGACGAAGGATTTTTTTGAAGAATATCAGCAGTATTGGTGGCTTGATAATGCTTTGTCGATTGCTACAGATTTTTATCAGCTGATTCCAACGGATATTTTTCAACAGATTCTTGCGCTTTGGCCGGGCTTTCATATGTCCTGGCAGGAGGTTGAGCAGGCAATTCAGAAGAGACCTGCAGATTTATTATCTTATCGCTTATTGGACGAATATATTGTATCAGAGCTTATGCCATGGGAACGACAGAGTAAATTTGCGCGGCATGAGGGAGATGTTTATTTCATACCGCAGGAAGACGATGTTTGGAACCACGAGATTATGACACCACCGGCTCATCAGGCTATGCAGCTGGGATTGAAGCATTTTGTATCGCGTTGGGGGGATATAGATGATGATTTTTTTGAGCTGATGACGGAATTTTCGATTGGGCTGATGGCCGGAATGTCAGAGCAGGAAATGGAAGAGATACTTGCTGAGCGGTATGATGGAGATTTCGAGGAGGATGGGTTTTGGCGGGATATACGGTTTGTTTTGCGTAAGATCGAGCCGTATATGCGAAAGGCTGTAAATCATGGCTTCACCGACGAAGAGATGAAAAGGCGGAAAAAAGAAGCGAAGCGTTTATTGAAAGCGGAAAATAAGACCCAACAGAATAAAGTGGTTTCACTGGATGAACAGCGCAGAAAACGCAAGCATAAAAAACATAATAAAAGGTAAAGCAGCCTGCTCTTGCGGAGCGATTCGATTATTGTTATAATAGATAAGTACGTTGCATTGCGGTTGTAGCTCAGTTGGATAGAGCATCTGCCTCCTAAGCAGAGGGTCG
>CAZTAP010000172.1:0-5306 GCA_964611665.1 uncultured Selenomonadaceae bacterium
TGGGCTGTCTGGCCGGGGGCAAGGGGAAGCTCCGGCCGCTTTTGATGATGTTTGGCTATCTCATGGTTCTTGATGTGCTGGCCTATCTTTATACTTTGCTGCGTGTCGGCATTGGTGTGCTGCTGCCATCTTTGCTGGAAGTGCTGCGCTTGTCCGATCAGCTCCTGGCGCTGGGCTTTTTCTTTTGGGAGCTTTTGCTGACGGTGCTTACGGTCAGGATTGCCTTGCATTTATCAACAGCCCGGGCTGCGCTGGTCGTTCTCGTGCCGATCGTGCTGCTTGCTCTTTTGAGCGGCGTGGTGCTCATTGCACTGCATGGCATAGCCGGATGATTTATTCATATGATTTTCAGATGTCAATGGTATAATTTCATGTTATACAGTACAGTAAATGATTGGAGGTATGCGTTATGTCGCAGAGAATGACCATGCAGGAAGTCCTGAAGGACTATGGGACACCGCAGATCAAGCTCGATATCCACGCAACGCGTTCGGAGCTTTTGAAGCTCAGGGAGAAGCTTATCGCAATCCGGGATTTGAGCCAGGCAAGGGAGCAGGGCTATCTTGATATCGATTGCAAGCTTTATATTGATGTCGATGATATCGATCGTTATTTATCAGGTGAACTTGATACGGTAGGCGAGATTTATGCTTTTCCGGATGATATCAAGTCCTATCGGGAGGAATAAACCATGAACTTGAAGAAACTAGCAGCACTGTGGATGGCCGGTGTATTTGTGTTCAGCATCGTGCCGATGACGACTGCTTCCGTAGCCTTTGCGGCCAAGGGGGGCGCGAGAATCTCGGCACCAAAGTCTGCACCGGCTGCTTCGAAGCCATCTTCGAATTCTTCGAATGCTGCAAAAGCAGCTTCGCCGAATACGAAGGACTATGCACCTTCCAAGAGTGCAAAGGATTTGAATAAGGAGGCTCCGGCCAGCAAGGCGAATACGGCAGCAGCCCAGAGCAGCACGGGCTGGGGCAGTGCCTTGCGCAGCATCAGCATCTTTGCGGGCGGCATGATGCTGGGCGGTCTGCTCGGCCATATGTTCGGCTTTGGCGCCGGCAGCCTGATGTCGGATGTGTTTGGGCTTTTGATGAATGTCGTTCTGCTGGGGGTTGTTCTGATGGCTCTTCGTATGCTTTGGAGCTGGTTCCGTGGACGGAAGAATCGGGGCAGTGACCCGTATCATCAGAACTTTGCTGCATCGCAGCAGCACCGCGGCAATGTCACGGATATTGCTGCGCCGCAGAGCCGGGTACAGGATATACGTCCGCCGCAGGATGGCTATGATGCCAAAAGCATGGCGGATCGTTATAGAAACAGATAAGGAATAAGGAAGAAGGAAGACCGATGGTAAAGAAATCAACATTAGGCGCAATCGATGATCTGATCAGCCGTTATCCGGTGCTGGAGGCATGCCGCACAGATCTGGTCGCTGCCGTAGAGGCAATCTGCGAGGGCTACCGCACGAAGCATAAACTGCTTGTCTGCGGCAACGGCGGCAGTGCAGCCGATGCAGAGCATATTGTAGGCGAGCTCATGAAGGGCTTTTTGCTGCCGCGCAAGCTGGATGCAGCGATGCAGAAGAAAATGCAGCAGGTCTGCCCGGCAGAAGCGGACTATTTCATGGAAAATCTGCAGGGTACTCTGCCGGCAATTTCCATGGTCAACCAGGTTGCGCTCAATACGGCGTTTGCCAATGACCAGGCTCCTGATCTTTCCTTTGCACAGCAGCTGCTGGGCATGGGGGATGAAGGAGATGTGCTGCTGGGCATCAGCACATCGGGCAACTCGACGAATGTCATCTATGCCGTACAGATGGCTAAGGTCAAGGGCGTGAAGAGCATCGTGCTTACGGGCAAAAAGGGCGGCAAGCTCAAGCCGCTCGCAGATATCTGCATCTGTGTGCCGGATGATGAAACGTTCCGCATTCAGGAACTGCACCTTCCGGTTTATCATATGCTTTGCATTGCAGCCGAGAACGAGTTCTTTGGCGCATAAGCTTTTATTGCTGACAATGAAGTCAGGGCATCTTTGGTGTCCTGACTTTTTTGATATAAAAATAGAAATCGAGGAGTGTGGTTCATATGTTGGAGCATTTGAAGGAAGCTGTCGTAGAATACGCGCTGGAAGCTGAAAAGATGGGACTTTGCCGCCATCGGTCAGGGAATTTCAGCATGAGGGACAAGGAGTCCGGCCTTGTCTGTGTAACACCGAGCGGTGTCGATCGTTCGGTCATGCAGCCTGCAGATGTCGTGGTAATGGATATGGATGCGCATGTTGTCGAGGCACTTACGGGGCTGAGGCCGACGAGTGAGGCCCTCATGCATCTCGCGGCTTATGCTGCGCGTCCGGATATCGCGGCGGCAGCTCATACACATTCAAAGTTCGCACTGAGTTTTGCCGTGCTCGGCAAACCGATTCCGGCAATCGTTTCGGAGCTTGCGCATCTTGGCTGCCGCAAGGGCTATATTCCGGTGGCTTCCTATGGCCGGCAGGGCTCCAGGGAGCTTGCTGCTTCCATACGGGTGCCGCTTGCCGGCAGTGATGCTATGCTCATGACAAGCCACGGTGTATTTACGGTGGATGAGAAATCTTTGTCCGATGCTGTGCTCAAAGCAGCCTATGTAGAGGAAATTGCCGAGGTCTATTATCATGCATTGCTGCTGAACGGCGGCAAGGAGCCGCCGACTTTGCCGCTGGAGGATCTGACTTTGCAGTATCCGAAAGAAATCATTCAGGGATGAAATACTTGCACAAGGGGCGGAATTTTGTGTTCTAACGAAATTGGACAAACGAATGGATAAGATATTATCTGAGACAAAAAGAACCCCCCGCGACTGGTTCTCGCGGGGGTTTTGGTTCGTTTGTGATATGGAGTAAAACGATACTTTCCGGTAATTATTGTCTGGAAATGTTGTTATTTTCATATTTTTTATGCTATGATAGCTATAGGCAACAGATTTTAGAAGAGCTAGGGGGATTCGCAATGATTTCTGAGAAAAATATCATGAAATTACAGAATGGCAGTGATGTACGCGGAGTGGCTGTAGAAGGGGTAGCTGATGAGCCGGTCAATCTTTATCCGGAAGCAGCGAACCGTATTGCAGCTGGTTTTGTTGATTTCCTTTCGGGGCAGACGGGGAAAAAGGCGAAGGACCTGAGGATTGCTGTGGGGCATGATTCGCGGATTTCTGCAGACAGCCTGAAGCAGGCAGTGCTCAAGGCTTTGGTGGGCAAGGGCGTAACGGCCGTGGATTGCGGGCTTGCATCTACGCCGGCGATGTTCATGTCGATTGTCTTTGATGAAACGAAAATGGATGGTTCGATCATGATTACCGCGAGCCATCTTCCTTATAACCGCAACGGTTTGAAATTCTTTACGGCAGATGGCGGACTGGAACATGAAGATATTCTTGCTGTGCTTGAAGGAGCTGTACGCTCACCGGAGTTCAGCGCGGATATTTCCGGGGTTGAGCACTTTGACCTGATTTCGCTTTACGCAAATCATCTCTGCAGCAAGATCCGTGACGGGCTCGGCGCAGAACCGGACAGCCAGCCGCTCAGGGGCATGCATGTCGTTGTCGATGCGGGCAATGGCGGCGGCGGCTTCTTTGCGGGCAAAGTGCTTGAGGTACTCGGTGCGGATACGAGCGGCAGTGTGTTCCTTGAGCCGGATGGGATGTTCCCGAATCATATTCCGAACCCGGAAAACAAGCAGGCTATGGCTGCGATTCGTAAGGCTGTACTCAGCAATAAAGCTGATCTCGGGCTCATTTTTGATACGGATGTCGACCGCATGAGTGCCGTGCTGCCGACGGGTGAGGAAATCAGCCGCAATTCGCTCATTGCGATGATGGCTGCGATTCTTGCGCCGGCCTATCCGGGCAGTACGATCATCACGGATTCAATTACTTCGGACGAGCTTACCGTATTCCTTGAAAAGGAGCTCGGACTCAGGCATCATCGCTATATGCGAGGCTACAAGAACGTCATCGATGAGTGCATCCGACTGAACAAGGCTGGCACGGTCTCACCGCTGGCCATTGAGACATCCGGGCATGGTGCGCTGAGCGAAAACTATTATCTCGATGATGGCGCTTATCTGGCAGTCAAACTGCTCATCGCAGCAGCACAGGCAAAACAGGACGGCCGTGCGCTGGGTGCGTTGGTTGCGAAGCTTGGACAGCCTGCTGAAGGCAAGGAATACCGCATGAAGATCAAGGGGCAGGAAGACTTCCGCGGCTATGGACAGAAGGTGCTGGATGCTTTCGGGGAGAGAGCTGAAAAGGCCGGCATTGAGATTGCCAGGCCGTCCTATGAAGGCGTTCGGCTGATTTTTGCCGATGGATGGGCACTTTTGCGCATGTCCCTGCATGATCCGAACATGCCGCTGAATATCGAGAGCAAACATGCCGGCGGCTGCGAGAGTATTGCCGCAGAGGTTAAAAAGCTGCTGGATGGCTTTGATGCTCTGGATCTCAGCGTGTTTAACAAGTAATCGATAGAGAAGGGCTGCCGCTGTTTTGCGGCAGCTTTTTACTTTAGCGGGAATATGGTAGAATAAAAGGGATAGAGGGGGCGTTGTCCTATGATCAATCCCTGGGAACAAAAAAAGATTGCGGGTACGCTTTTCGGCGTTGTATTTGCGTATATTTTTGCAGGTGCGCTCTATACCTGGTTCGGGGCACCCTATATTGAAGCGAGGGAGAATTGTCTGCTGCAGACCGCAGCAGCGGCAGAAGCAGAGGTGCCGTCCGGCAGCGTGATTGTACAGCAGGCAATGCACAGAAAGCTGTTCCGGCGCTTTTATACGACACAATATATTTGCCGTGAGGACCCGGAACGTTTTCTGCAGGCAGCGCTGAATAAATTGAAGGCAGAGGGATGGGATGTTGTCTGGCTGCGCAGCAACGCGCTTGAAGCGCATAAAAATGGCATTATTCTCAACGTGGGGGAAATCTATGGCAGTCATCTCAAGGGGAATCTTGCGATTGATGTGCATTTCGATGATGTATTTGACCGGCTGGGCATATGAGACAGGCGGTCTTTTTTCTGTTATAATAAAAACACGTGGATTTTTGCCCAAAAGCAGGAAGATAGCATTTGGGCTAGAATAGAGTAAGGTATATGTTTTGAAAGGGTGAAGAAATGATTAATCATAGAATGACACCGATGACCGAGAGCGGGCTTTTGTCTGCCATCACGGTCATCATGGCGCTCATTGCCGTGTATCTGCCGGTGCTGGGCATGGCAGCGGCACTTCTGTGGCCTTTGCCTGTTGTGGTACTCGTGGTGCGGCA
>CAZTAP010000173.1:0-5290 GCA_964611665.1 uncultured Selenomonadaceae bacterium
TGAAAATTCATCCTGCGTACTTCTGGTCCAGTTATTTCGTGTACGCTGTACTAGTTATTTTATTATACTATAAAATCAGACTTTTGTCACTTTTTGCTCTTATTGATTAGCTTTAATAAAATAGAGTATAATGGGCAAAAAGACTGGAGGTTCACTATGCCAAATTACAAAACAATTACCGCAGGCGGTGAAGCGGAATATGAAATCCAACGTTCCCGCTTCCTTACCCATACAGCCCATGTTGAAAGCGAGCAGGAGGCACAGGAGTTTATCCACACCATCAAAAAAAAATATTTTGATGCACGCCATAACTGCTCGGCCTGGATCCTCGGTGCCAAAAGCAGCCTGCAAAAATCCCACGATGATGGTGAGCCCGGCGGAACTGCCGGAAATCCTATCCTCGATGCCATCAAAAAAAATGAGCTAACCGACATCGTCATTGTCGTCACCCGCTATTTCGGCGGCATCAAGCTCGGTGCCGGCGGCCTTATCCGCGCCTATGGCCATGCGGCAGTCCTGGGCATCGAGGCATCGAAAGTCGTTATGGCTGTGCTGTTCAGACGCACGGCCGTAACGCTGGACTATTCGCTGCTGGGCAGCGTAGAAAATCTGCTGCGGCAAAAAGAAATCCGCATAGAGGACAAAATCTATGCGGAAAAGGTAAAACTTATCTTATTGTTGGAAAAAGACACTGCCGAAAACTTCCTGAAAGCTATCACCGATCTCACCGCAGGAACCGCTGCTATCGAAGAGCTCGGCGAGACCTACGTCAGGATTGCGGGATAGGCGAAGCCTTTTTCTTCATCAACGGAACCGTAATATCGGGGAAGGTATTCTGCAAATAGCTGCTGACTGCCTCTCCGATATATTTTTTGCCATCTGCATCCGGATGCAGGCCATCGGAAGTATAGTCCGCCCTGAGCCAGCCGCGATAGTCTGTGAGCCTGCTCGTCACATTGACGGCATAAGGCTGCTGCATGATCCAGGCATTGATACGCTGCTGCTGCCAGAGCCAGTCAGCAGGCGGCGTCTCCACAAAGCCCACCTTGGCAATATCTGTCGGGTTCAGCGGTGTTACCGTCGCAAATACCGGAATGATGCCGTACTGATGGCATTTATCACGCAGTACAGCCAGATTGTGGATGACCGCCCAGGCAGAATCGCCTGCACGATAATTATTCACACCACCCATGATGACAAGGATTTTCGGTGAAAACGGCAAAACATCACGCTCAAAGCGTTCACACATAGCTTCTACCGTGTTCCCGCTATAGCCAAGATTCTTGATTGGCACGGCAGAATAAGTCTCCCAATCATAAATCTGCAGCCCCGGCCCTGTCGATATCGCTCCGCCGCCATGCGTGATGCTGTCTCCCAAAGCAGCTACCGGAGTCGGGCGAATGACACGGAACTCTGCATTCTTTGACCAGGAACTCAGTACGCCGCCTGACGCATCAAGTGCACGGATCTTCCAGTAGTACCCTCCCGGATCCGTATATCCTGCATCGTCATAATAAGTACTCCCGGTAACATACAAGTCGCGAATTTGCTGATCGCTTCCAACGAGCCCTTTTTTCCATACCTGAATCTCATAATTATCTGAGCCAAGGAACGGAATCCAGGAATAAGCGGGATATAGCGGCGCATAGTCCATTTGAGTAAATTCCGTCACTGGCAGCGGCGCATCGGTATTGCTCTCTGCCTCAGCCAGAGGCTTCAGGTCCGTACAGGCACCGATTTCCTGTCCATCATAGTTCAGTCCGCAGACCTGCCAATAATAATCTGCCGCCCCGCTGCGCCATGCTCTCATATCCAGTTCACAGCCATTAGCAAAAATCTGTTTTTGCGTCGTTACAATATTATCCGGACGTTTTTCTTTGCTGCTGCGTACAACGAGCTTATACTTCACCGCTCCTGGAATCGGCGCCCAAACAAGCCTTACCTTATTGACTGAAGCCGTCGCTGCATTGCCTCCAGCCGTTTTCCGAGCCGCAGCAGTTCCTGATTCCTGTGCCGGCAGCGTACGCTCCTTTGCCGTCGTTGTCTGAGTCTCCGGCGCTTTGAGCGCTATTTCTACAGACTGGGCCGAAGCCTGCCCGCCAAACAACAAGGCCAGACAGAGCAGCCCCGCTGCTTTTCCTTTATTCTTCATCGAATCCTACCTTCATCTTTTATTTACAAAAAAACAGGTGCTGTGCCAAACGGCACAACACCCATTATTATAACGCTATTGTTCAAGGTTTCGCAATACTAGTTCAGCTCGATATTTGTTATGATACGGCCCAATCGCGTACCGGAAAGGAAATTCCACATCCATTTGAGAGAAACCGTGATATTCGTATGTGCTCCGGCCAAACGCATAAGATGTACAATAAGCCATGCACTCCAGGCAAAGAATCCCTTCATCTTCATCCCGCCCTTGCACATCACAGCATCTCCACGGCCAATGGTTGCCATGGCACCAAGATCCTTATACGTAAAAGTCGCAAGATCGTTCTGCCCGTGCATGAGCTTCTTGACGTTTTCAAAGCATACAACCGCCTGCTGCGTAGCCACTGGTGCTACCGTCGGCAGCGGGCGCTCCGTGCCATGCTGGAAATTCGCACAGTCACCGATTGCAAAAATATCCGGATGACCATTGACCTGCAGTTTCTCATTTACAATAACACGTCCTGCACGATCCGTCTCAAAGCCAAGCTCTGCAATAAACGGTACAGCCTTGACACCTGCAGCCCAAATGACGGTCTTTGTCGGGATAAGCGTTCCATCCTTCAGGGTAAGGCCGTTCTCATCACAGTCCATGACCTGTGTATTCAGCATGACATCGACACCCTTGCGCTGCAGTACACGTACAGTCTCATCACGCAGATCCTGCGGCATCATTGGCAGGACTTTATCCGTAGCCTCGATGAGCTTGACACTGACTTCATCGAAGTTCAAGCGATGATATTCATCCTTCATGACATGATAGATGAGCTCTGCCAGCGAACCAGCCTCTTCAATCCCCGTAGGACCGCCGCCTACGCACACGAACGTAAGCATACGGCGGCGTTCTTCTTCATTATCCTGCTTCTTATCCGCACGTTCAAACATATGCAGTACATGATTGCGGATATGCAATACCTCCTGCAATGTCTTCATCCCATAGGAATACTTCTCTACATTCTTCATGCCGAAGAAATTTGTCGTTGCTCCCGCCGCCAGAATAAGATAATCATACGAAATCTCACCATGATTAGTAATAACGACCTTGCGCTCTGAGTCAACACCCTGTGCCTTTGCCATAAAAAGTTCTACATTTTTATTTTTACGGAAGAATGCACGGATTGGATAAGCAATTTCGTCCTCCGACAAGATTGCCGTAGACACCTGATATAAAAGCGGCTGAAATAAATGGAAATTATGGCGATCGATAATCGTAACCTTTACATCTTCCCTGGCAAACATTTTGGCAAGCTTGATTCCTCCAAAGCCCGCACCGACAATTACAATATGTTTCTTTTCATCCGACATGATAATCCCCCTCAAAATTCTTTTTCGTGAAAATTTTAACAATCCCTGTTCAAAACGGCTCCTGCCTGGATCAGTCGGGTAGTTCCCCTCCTACGCCGACGCTACAGACCCTATTATAGTAGATTGTGCAAAAAATAACAATCTTTTTTTAAGATATCCTTTGCAACGACCGTATCTATAACTATAGCACAGAAAAAATTTATTTCAAGGTTTTCTTAACACTTTTACAAATATTAATTTATTATTATTGATATCATGTAAACTTCCATCTTGTTTATTATTACTTAAGTTCATTTATGTAAAAAAAATCCTGCAGGACAGCCGGCTTCTAAAAAAAGTCTGCTGCCACACAGGACAAACTTTAATATCTTTTCCGCTTCACCGAAGAAGGAAATCCGAGTTGTTCACGATATTTCATAACCGTACGGCGGGAAAGCTTCATCTTTTTCTCCAGCAAAAGCTGCGCAAGCTTCTGATCCGATAAGGGCTTCCGGGAATCTTCCGCCTGAATGAGCTCTTCTATCGCCTTTTTCGCCTGCAAAGCGATGAATTCCTCACCGGAACCATCGCCGCCCAGATTAGCCGTAAAGAACTTCTTCAAAGCAACTACCCCATGCGGCATTTCCACATATTTATTGGCAACCGCCCTGCTCACGGTGGATTCATGCACACCGATCTGATCTGCAACGGTTTTCATAAGCAATGGATGAAGGAAGCGAGGCCCCTTCTCCAGATAATCCTGCTGCTGACGCACAATCTCCTCAACAACATGACGAAGTGTCTGACGGCGCTGCTCAATGCTCTTGATCAGCCATACAGCCGAATTCAGTCGCTGCTCAATATACTTGCGCGTGTCCGGATCGAAATCCGCATGTTCGCGATAAACCGAAGCGATATTCAAATGCGGGATGGTATCATCATTAACCAGCACAATATATTTCCCGTCCACTTTGCGCACCACAACATCCGGAACAATATAATCAGAAGAAGCATCGCCATAGGAACTGCCCGGCTTGGGATTCAGTGTGCGGATGATATCTACCGCCAGCTGAAGATCCTCCAGTGAACAATTTTCTTCATCAGCAATCACCTTATAGCGCGCTTCAGCCACTTCGTCAAGATGATGATCGATGACTGCTGCGACAAGCCCCTCATAAATTCCCTGACGCTTCGCCTGAATGCGCAGACATTCAGAAAGGTCACGCGCACCAACTCCGGCCGGCTCAAAGGCCTGGATAACCTCCAGAACGGCTTCCACCTCAGCTGTTGCTGTCTGCATAGAGCGCGCAATCTCCTCCAGCGGCATCGTCAGGTAGCCGCGGCTGTCAATCGATCCCACAATGAACACCGCAATGCCCTTGTCGGTATCTTCCCGAAAAGCAAAGTTCACCTGCTCGAGCAAATCCTCTTCCAGCGTAAGGCCGGAAGAAGCTGCTGCCTCAAAGCTCTGCTTTACCTCCGCTTTTACACCACGCGGCTGCGGTTCATCCTCATTCAGATAATTGGCCAGAGACGCAATTTCCTCTATGCTGTAACGATCGGTAAGCTTTTCGCCGGCATCCGGACTGGCAAAATCATCATCCATTTCCAGCGCAGGATTTTCCAAATATTCTTTTTCTATGGTCGCACGCAAATCCTGCGAAGATAGCTGCAAAATCTGTATTGCCTGCTGCAGCTTTACCGTCATGGCAAGACGCTGGCTTTGGTTCATGCTCAAAGATTGTTCCATCATGCTTCCTCAAATCTGTCTTTTTGTTGCTTTTTACTGCTGTGACAT
>CAZTAP010000174.1:0-5283 GCA_964611665.1 uncultured Selenomonadaceae bacterium
TGAAATGGGTGAGCCGTGCAGATGGCGTGCGCTATGTATCCCTGCGCTATTTCAATGCAGCCGGTGCGCTGGATGATGGCTCAATCGGTGAGGACCACAATCCGGAAACCCATCTGATTCCGCTGATCCTCCAGGTTCCGCTTGGCAAGCGTGAGCATATCACCGTTTTTGGGGATGATTATGCTACACCGGATGGCACATGTCTCAGAGACTATATCCATGTCATTGATCTTGCCGATGCACATGTACTCGCTCTGGAATATCTGCGCAAGGGCGGCGACAGCAATATTTTCAATCTCGGCAATGGCAGGGGCTTCTCGGTCAAGGAAATGATCGAGGCAGCAAAAAAGGCTACGGGCCGCGAGATCAAAGTGGAGATGGGTGCACGCCGTGCCGGCGATCCGGCACAGCTCATCGCTTCAAGCGACAAGGCACGCAAAGTGCTTGGCTGGAATCCGCAGTATACTTCGGTGGAGAAGGTCATCGGTACAGCCTGGACATGGCATCAGAAGCATCCGGAAGGATACGAAAAATAAATTTTGTAAAGTATGGGGAGTGAGCGTCGGGAGCCTTGCGGATTTGCCGCAGGGCAACAGGAGCTCTGCTCCCTTGCTTTTTAAAGGACAGGAATAGAAATGATCAATATAAATCTGGAAATCAATCGTTTATTGAATTTTGCTTCGCAGCGGGGCCTCATCGCGAAGGAAGATGAAACCTATGCGGCCAATCTGCTGCTGGATGTATTGCAGGCAGATGAGTTCACTCCGCAGGCTGTGGCCGAGGAGCTTACGACAGCAGCGCCGGTCCTGGAAAATATGCTGGACTATGCTGCAGAAAAAAAGCTCATCGAGGATACGGTAAATGAGCGTGATCTTTTTGATACGCGCATCATGAACTGTGTGATGCCGCGTCCGTCAGAGGTCATTGCACGTTTTAAGAATGACTATGCACGCGCGCCGAAGGCAGCTACGGATAACTATTACCGCCTGAGCATCGCTTCGAACTACATCCGCAAGACGCGCATCGATAAGAATATTGTCTGGAAGGCACCGACAGAATATGGTGATCTGGATATTACCATCAATCTCTCCAAACCGGAAAAGGACCCGCGGGATATTGCAAAAGCCAAGCTCGTGAAGTCCTCGTCCTATCCGAAATGTCTGCTCTGCCATGAAAATGAAGGCTATGCAGGCCGCTCGAATCATCCGGCACGTCAGACGCATCGTCTGATTCCGTTGGACTTCCATGGACATGCCTGGTTCTTGCAGTATTCCCCTTATACGTATTATAATGAACATTGTATCATCCTGAATGGTGAACATATCCCGATGAAGGTATCCCGCAAGACCTTTGAGAATCTTGTAAGCTTCACGGAGATCCTGCCGCATTATTTTGCAGGCTCCAATGCAGATCTGCCAATTGTCGGCGGTTCGATTCTTTCCCATGACCATTATCAGGGCGGACGGTATACGTTTGCTATGGAAAAGGCAGCAATCGAAAAGCCGTATGCATTCAAGGGCTTCCCGGATGTCGAGGCTGGTCGTGTGAAATGGCCGATGTCCGCTGTTCGCCTGCGCTCGGTGAATAAGGAGCAGCTTATTGCGTTGGCGGATAAGATCCTGGGCTGCTGGCGGAAATACAGCGATGCATCCGTGGATATCCTGGCAGAGACGGACGGTACGCCGCATAATACGATCACGCCGATTGCGCGCCGTCATGGCGAGGCATTTGAGTTCGATCTTGTTTTGCGCAACAACCGCACGACAGCGCAGCATCCATTGGGCCTTTTCCATCCGCATGCTGAGGTGCACCATATCAAAAAGGAAAATATCGGTCTCATCGAGGTCATGGGCCTTGCGGTTCTGCCGGCACGTCTCAAGCAGGAAATGCAGCAGGTGCGTGTCGAATTACTGAAAGGTACAGAGGATATTTCCGGAATTGCTTCGATTGCCAGCCATGCAGACTGGTACAAGGAGATTCGCGCGAAATATCCGGCAGTTACGGAAGAGAATACGGAAGGAATCCTGAAGCAGGAAATCGGCAGGGTATTTGAGCAGGTGCTTACGCATGCCGGCGTGTATAAACGTGATGAGCAGGGTCTCGCAGCCTTTGACCGTTTCGTGGCTTCAGTTTCCGCAGAGTAAAGGAAGAGCTTAAATGAAGGCAACGATTATTGATGTAGCAAAAAAAGCAGGAGTGTCTGTGGCCACCGTTTCGCGTGTGGTCAACGGCAATTACCCGGTCAAGGAGGACACGAAGCAAAGGGTGCGTGCGGCAATCGATGAACTGCAGTATGTGCCGAATATTCAGGCGAGAGAGCTCAATATGAAACGCTCCTCGAGTATTGGTGTCGTGGTGCCAAGTCTTTACAATATGTTCTTTGCCGAGGTCATCAACGGCATCGAGGATTATTTGCGGCGCGGCTCCTATTCACTGCTGCTGACCTGTGCGAAGAATGATTCTGAGCAGGAAACGCGCTGCATCAATGATCTTATGAGCCGTAATGTATCCGGCATCATCGTGATCAGCCCGAATACGGAGAATGTTGAACGAAAGTTCTATGACCGTATCGTGCAGCAGCAGCCGCTGGTATTCATCAACAGCTATACGCGCATTCCGAATGTGTCCTACGTATCGAACGATGAGGAGCTCGGCACGCGCACTGCGCTGGATCATCTTTGGAACTATGGGCACCGCCGCATTTTGTTTGTGCGTGGTGTGCATAGTGATTCCTACCGTATCAAGGAGGAGGCTTACCGGGCCTTCATGCAGCAGAAGGGAATGCTGCGGGAGAACTACATCGTGAACATCGGTGAAGGAAACAGCACAGAAACCGTGGATAATACGATGTATAAGCTCATGGATATGATGCTTGCAAGTGATGCGACGGCAATCATGTGCTGCAATGATCTCATGGGCGTTGGTGCTGTGAATGCCTGCAAGCGCATGGGCAAAAAAATCCCGAATGAAATGTCGATCATCGGCTATGATAATATCTCGCTGAGCCGCTTCATCGAGCCGAAACTTACGACCATGGATCAGAACATGTTCGCGCTGGGCAGCAATGCGGCAGAGCTGCTCATCGAAAAAATCGAGAGCGGAAAGAATAAGCGCATTGTGCTTGATAATGTGCTTGTTGAGCGGGAATCCACGGGACCATGTACGGTGGAATAACTTGAGGCGTCTGCTTTGGCAGGCGTCTTTTATTTTTGTAAAAAAAAGGATTTGGCGGAAGGAATCTGACCGTCTGTATAGAATATTATAATAATTGAAAAATCCGAAAAACAAAGGGAGTGAGTTTTTTGGCAGAGCATGAACCGATGCTGGATATGTTTATCTTTGAGACACGGCAATTCCTCGAACAACTTGAACAAAGGGCGCTGGCCAGCGAGCAGAGCCAGAGCTTCAGTACGGAGGATGTCAATGAGATTTTCCGGGCCATGCATACAATCAAAGGGTCGGCAGCGATGATGATGGTTAATGAGATTTCCTCACTTGCTCATGCCGTCGAGGACATTTTCTATTACATACGGGAAAAGCATCCAAAAGTTGTGGACTGTTCCTCCATTACGGACTTGATTCTGAGTGCGGTAGATTTCATGCGGAGTGAAATCGATACCATTGATGCAGGCGGCAGGGCAGAGGAGAGCAGCGAAAGCATGCGGGAGCAGACACGGCTCTTTTTGCGTGCCATGAAAGAGGCAAACGGGGACGATCCCGATTTGGATCTGCGCAAGGCAAAGCCGGCTCAGACGGATACGATGAAAACAACCACAGATGCAGCGCAGGAGGGGAAGCCGCAGCATTATTATATCGGTGCGGCAAAGCCGGCAGAGGGAGCTTCGGGAGCGAAGTATGTCTATGCGGCAGTGCTATTCTTTGAAGAAGGCTGCGAGATGGAGGAGGTCCGTGCGTATGCTGTGCTCAATGTACTGCAGGACAAGGTAGCACAGGTATTTTACAAGCCGGAAAAACTGCTGGAGGATGAGACAGCCATTGAAACAATCCGCAAGCAGGGCTTCCGCCTTTGGTTTACGACGGACATGGACGAAGCGGCTGTTCAAAAGCAGCTGAATCAGACGATTTTTCTGGAAAAGCTCGAGCTGAAGCAGCTCAGGGATGTATCGGAATGCGAATACTGGCCATCGCCTGTACAGCAGGCGGTCAATGCTGCCGAAAAGGCAGAGCCGGTACTGCCGGTCGTGAAGCCTGAAATATCCAGTACGGACAAGGCATCCGCAGCCGGGCAGCATGAGGTGCATGAATCCCAGATGATCAGTGTGCGCGTGGATAAGCTGGACAGGCTTATGGATCTGGTGGGTGAGCTTGTCATTGCCGAGGCTATGGTTACGCAGAACCCGGACCTGCGGGGGCTTGAACTCGATAATTTCCAAAAGGCAGCGCGGCAGCTGCACAAAATCAACGGTGAGCTGCAGGACAGTGTGATGGCTATCCGCATGGTGCCGCTGGAAGGAACTTTCCGCAAGATGAACCGCATTGTGCGCGATATGACGAAAAAACTCGGCAAGAAGGCGCAGCTGCGGCTGGTCGGTGAATCCACCGAAGTAGACAAAAACATCATTGAACATATTTCAGATCCGCTCATGCATATCATCCGGAATTCTGTCGATCATGGAATCGAAATGCCGGAGGTGCGCAAAAGCAGCGGCAAGAGTGAGACGGGCCGGGTGACTCTCTCGGCGGAAAATGCAGGAGGTGAGGTCGTACTGCGCATCAGTGATGATGGTGCTGGACTGAATCGGGAAAAAATCCTGGAACGTGCACGCCGGAATCAGCTGTTCAGCAAGCCGGAAGCAGAGCTTACTGATTCAGAGATTTATTCCTTTATTTTTGCACCGGGCTTTTCTACGAAGGAAAAAGTAACGGAGTTTTCCGGCCGCGGTGTGGGAATGGATGTTGTTGTACAGAATATCAAATCCCTGGGCGGAACTGTGCTCGTAGACAGTATCCCTGGGCAGGGCAGTACGACGACATTAAAGATACCGCTTACTCTGGCCATCATTCAGGGGATGTCCGTGGCGGTAGGCAGTGCGAGCTATACGATTCCCATCACTTCCATCCGCCAGTCCTTCCGTCCTGCAGCGGGGGATATTTTCCGGGATCCGGATGGCAGTGAGATGATCATGGTACGCGGGGAGTGTTATCCTATTCTGCGGCTTGCCGCGCTTTATCATGTCGAGCATTCTGTCAGGGATATCACGCAGGGTATTTTGATTCTGGTAGAGACGGGGCAGCGCATCCTGGGAATTTTTGCAGACCGGC
>CAZTAP010000175.1:0-5256 GCA_964611665.1 uncultured Selenomonadaceae bacterium
TGCTGCCGGATCATCCGGATTTGGCGATGGTTTATGACGCTATGAAAAAGAGCTTGGTCAGCATGCCGCAGAACTGGGTAAAAATGCGCTGGATACGCTTTGTAAGGCAGGTATCATTCAAATGATCCAATTGCGTGACGGAGTGCAGCGTTATGACCTGGATACGGAAGGGCATCTGCATTTTTCGTGCACGGAGTGCGGGGCAATCGAGAACATCAATGCGGTGGCTCAGGATGATTTCCTGGCTCAGGTTCGGGCAAAGACAGATTATCATATCATGGATTGGACGTTTTATTTTTATGGCTGCTGCCGGAAATGTCAGGGCAGAGAGAAAGATTGCAGGAAAAACTAGAATTTATAGCAAAAAATTCTGGTGCTCAGGGGCAGGATTTGTTATGATTTAGGTAAGGAAAAGTATCAAATCAGGGAGCTGAAAACAGCACGATTCGAATTTAAGGGGCGGGTACTTATCTGTGCGGATAATGAATTGAACGTACTTGTTTTACAGGGCTTCCTGGGCATATCGGCGTGCTTTCGGATACTTTATGACGTGCTGAAAAAATAACTGACAGACCGGCATTGACGGAATCAATGAAGAGGGGGACGGGTATGGCAAAGCTGAAGGCCGGGAGTGTGCTTGAACATATGCCGATTGCGCTGGCAGTGCTTCGCTGCACAGAGGATGGGTATCGTGTGGAGTTTATGAGCAGGGCACTGTCGGAAGAATATGGTCTGGAGAGACAGCCGCTGGAGGGTTATTGAATATTGTTGAGGATGTTAAGTTAAAAGAGAAAGAGGGTGAAGGCTGCAGCTCTTGTTTTGTACAGGAGGTGGCAATATGATGAGATATGATAATGAGCAGAGAAAAAACTGCAGCCGTGGGCAGAAAGGCGTGATGATTGTTTTGTTTGCGGTGGTGCTGCCTTTTTTGATTGCTGCGATGGGACTTGCCGTGGATTTCGGGAATGCCTATGTGCGCAAATCCCAGCTGCAGAATGCTGCAGATGCTGCAGCGCTGGCTGGCGGGCGTGTTTACGCAGATGCGCTCAAGGCAGGTACGGCAGATCCTAAGGCAGCGGCGGACAGTATAGCAGCGTCCTATGTGACAAAAAATGACAAAAATGTTTCAGCTGCGCCAGTCCTGGAGATACACAGCAGTGCATCGAGCAGTACGACGCTGTATTACCGGGTCATGCTGAGCGATACCGTAGGCACATATTTTTTACGGTATTTTGGCTATGCTTCCATTCCGGTGAATGCCATATGCACCGTGAAGCTTTCTGCGAAGCCTGGCGGCAATCCGTTTTCCCTGTTCAATAATTTGATTACGTTCCAGGATTCCCTGAGGCTGGTCAATGAGAAAAAGAAAACCTGGGATGGGGATATTGTGCATACTATGCCGAATCCAAGCATAACCATCAATGGCGGCGGACCTTTGGACCGTTCCGATGGCACGACGTTTGATCCTGCATCATCCCAATATTATAATTCGAATCTGAGCGTTGATCTGAACAATTCACTCAATGCCAAGCTGAAAAGCTATATCACAGGCCTTATGACTACCCAAAACAGCAAGACACTGAAAGGGCAGTCTATGGATGCCTCTGATCTTTCCTCTACGGTCACCTATATCAACGGCCGTGTGAGCAGTCTGCAGCTGGACGCGGCAATCGGAGATAAAAATACGACGAAAATCCTCATTCTGACCGAGGGTGCAGCAAATGTGCATGTGAAGGCAGATACGGTCGGAACATTGGTGATTTTCGACCTGAGCAATGAGCAGATTCATATTGAAGGAAAAGGTACGCTGCGGTCCATTGTATATGCACCAAACAGCTCGATCATGATGAATCCGAACGGGCTGAAGTTCTATGGCAATCTCACCTCGAAGTCTGTGGATATCCAGGCCAGTACCGGAACGTTCAGTACAGATCCCAATACCCCATCTCTGCCCAATGCGCCGGGTTCACAGAACTATACTGTCGATCTTACGGCAAATGACGATTCGGATATTCTCTGAGGCGGGCATTCTTCATAATTTCTTCATATTTCCTGCACAACTTCTGCATAGTTTTCTTTTAAGATAAGGACATAAACATAACACAGGAGGAATGCAAGATGATGATGACGAATTATATGGATCTTTTGGCCGCGAATCAGCCATGGAATCTGCTTTTATTCATGGTGATTCCTGTTGGTCTCGCAGAGGCTCTGGTAGCTACGGAGTTCTACATGGTCTATCTGAAGGACAAGGAGGAGAGCGGCTGGCGCAGGTGGAACCGCAGGCTGGGGATTGCCGCAGGCGTTTATTTTACGGGGGTAGTACTGTATCTGGTTACGCATGTGGTGCCGTTTTTAGAGTGGCGCGGCGTGGCGGACATGGCAGCGATTCTTTTTTACCTGTTTGGTGTGATTCCGCTTTTGGGCATTGCGTTGCTTGAACTTGGCATCTGGGGGCGCGGACTTTCGGCGAGCCATCGGACGCACAGTCATTTTATTTTGCTCATCGGCTTTCTGGTAGTCAGCCATTTTGCGATGATTCTCGGCATGCTGGATCCGCAGGTCACCGGCTGGAGACCGGAGGCGGCGCCTATGCATCAGATGATGGAGATGCCGGATATGCCGGCCGGCCATGGCAGCATGGATGCACATAGCGGACATGCGGGACATATGAGCAAGTGAGCTTCCACGGATGCCAAAAGACTCTTTTCACAGGCAGCCTGCTTGTGAGAAGGGTCTTTTTCGATTACAATGAAAATAAAAAATAAAAGGAAGGAATAGGGAAAGGGGCGAATCCTATGGATAATTACTCGGTTTTGCTGGTAGATGATGATCGGAAATTGCTGGACCTTCTGCAGGAATATTTTCAGCGGGAGAGCTTCAGGGTTTATACGGCGATGGATGGACGGGCAGCTTTGGATGCTTTTCATCGTTATGCACCGAGTATTCTTGTGCTTGATCTCATGCTCCCTGAAATCGATGGACGGGAGGTTTGCCGCAGGATACGCCAGGAAAGTTCTGTACCGATTCTTATGCTTACCGCAAGGGATGATGAACTGGATCGCCTGCTGGGACTGGAAATCGGTGCGGATGATTATGTCACGAAGCCTTTCAGTATGCGCGAGGTTGCGGCGCGTGTCCGGGCAATCCTGCGCCGCAGCTATGGGGAGCCGCTCGGAGAAGTGAAAACTCTGCATTTTTCTGATTTGGAGCTGGAACGTGATCTTCATGCGGTACGTCGTGCGGGTCAGCTGATCGAGCTTACGCCAATCGAATTTTCCCTGCTGGAGGTTTTTCTGAAAAATCCGCGCAGGGTCTTTAACCGGCTGCAGCTTATGGAGAATACCCATGGCTTTGCGTTTGAGGGCTATGAACGAACGATGGATGCACATATCCGGAATCTGCGCCGCAAGCTGGAACGGGACCCGAAGAATCCGCAGTATATCCAGACTGTCTATGGTGTAGGCTATAAGCTGGGGGGAACCTGATATGCGTGGATTACGCAGTATACGGTACCGGCTCATGCGGATGACTTTTTTCCTTGTGGTGCTCACGGTATGCAGTCTTGTGCTTCTGGCTAACCAGCAGATGGAGCAGCTTTTTCAGGAGTATCTTCAGGTACAGCCTGCGGTTGTACCGGGGATGGATATGGGGGCGCCGGAGCATATGTTTTTGATGTCGGTCCATCGCTCCCTGCTTTGGGTCGGGCTGTTTTTCGTGCTGCTGGGGCTGGTGCTGAGCTATTTCCTGGCGCGGAATATTACGATGCCGCTGCAGGAGCTCAGCCGTGCAGCCGAGTACATCCGTCAGGGAAATCTGGCTCAGCGGGTACGTGTGGACAGGCAGGATGAGGTGGGGCAGCTGGCGGCTGTGTTCAACCAGATGTCAGCCGGGCTTGAGCGGAATGAACAGCTGCGCAGGGAATTCCTGGCCAATATTGCGCATGAACTGCGTACGCCGCTGGCTATCCTGCAGGGCAATCTGGAAAATATGCTGGAAGGTGTGACAAAGCCGGATATGGCCAGGCTTTTCTCTTTGCAGGAGGAGGTCATGCGCCTGAACCGTCTTGTGTCGGATCTGCGGGATTTGTCGTTGGCCGAGGTCCAGCAGCTGGAGCTCCATCGTGAGGACCATGATTTGAACGGGCTGCTTTCCGGTGCAGCAGAGATGCTGGCGCCTCTGCTGGAGGAGAAAAAGCTGCATTTTTCCTATGAGCTGCAGCCAGAACTGCCACCTGTTTCCGTGGATGCAGACCGCATCCGTCAGGTGTTCTATAATATTCTGGTCAATGCGATACGCTATACGCATCCGGAGACGGTCATCCTGCTGCGCAGCTGGCTGGAGAAAGACAGGGTCTGGGCTGAGATAGCGGATGAAGGTCCGGGGGTGTCCGAACAGGACCTGCCGCGTCTCTTCGAGCAGTTTTATCGTGCGGACAAATCGCGCAGCCGGGCAAGCGGCGGTTCCGGCATCGGGCTTTCGCTTGCGAGGCAGTTCGTGGAAATCCATGGCGGCGAGATCCTGGCAAGGAACCGGGAGACTGGCGGCTTGTCCATCTGTATCGGGATGACTGTGGGTGTGAAACATTCAACAGAGGGATAAAATCCGGACATAAGCAACCCTGATGCTCTTTCTGCTGCTGACCGGGCACTGGCTCACGCAATATCGCAGCCTGCGGGCGTTATCGCCTTATATGAACTGGCGCTCAGGGCGAGGCCCTGCTGTTTGCTGCTCCAGCCGCTGACACCTATACGTTTCAGAATCTCTGCCGGGAGGATGGGCAGCTGGAGCTTGGGGATCAGACAACAAAAATATTCTTGAACAGCAAGGGGAAAACAACGGGGATTGATCCGGATATCGCTGCATTTCTTGCCTATGTGGACGGCAAAGCGGAGGGCAAATTTGAGGTGGCTCTTTGCATGTTGAAACGGCAGTTTGACTATCAGACCATTGCGGAGCTGACGCAGCTTTCTATGGATGCCATTGAAAATCTTGCCAAAAAGAATCGGTTGATTTGCTCTATCCAATCGAGTAAGCGAAATTTCCAGGGCGTGGTAATTAATTAACACGCCCTGGGACAGCGTACACGGAATACCTACTTTGGGAGAATAAGAAAAACCGCAGCCAGGGACATCCAGACTGCGGTTTTTTGGTTCGCCCAGCATGGGCCTAATCTAATCGGTGAAAGTACGTAGTGCGCCCTAATCGTGGGAAGCACACAGCTAATGTTTGATAACTGCGGCCTGTAGAATTTTA
>CAZTAP010000176.1:0-5215 GCA_964611665.1 uncultured Selenomonadaceae bacterium
GATTCCGGTGCTAATGTTTGAAGTTTTTTGGGACATTTTCAAAAACGCTTGACATGCATTTTTTATACTATATTTCGTAACACCGTAAACCTATGATTTTGTGTTCTCTTTCTCCTGCGCCTTTTTTCTGCTATACTGAAAGATACGAAAGAGAGGTTGGAAGGTATGGCAGAAGAAGCAGATATCAGTGCACCGCATGGTGTACAACAAAACATAAAAATGGACCTGCTCGGCATGATCCACAGCGCTGAAAATCCCTTTGACATCATCTACGAGGTTGCCCAATACCTGGAAAAAGCATCCGCCGAGGATGGCTATGCAGATATTATCCGGGACAATATCCGTTCCGTGTATGGCCTCGCGCTTGGTGAGAAAAAACTCCTGCAGGATGAACTGAACGATGTAATTGCACGCGGCAAGCGCATCAAAGCATCCTATGATACCGGTGATTTCACCGAGGAAGAAAAAAAGCGCATCGAATTCGCCCTCATCCTGCATCGCAAAAACGCCGAACGCCTGCAGGAAATGATCCATAAGGCTGAAATCGATGGCACATCGCTCTATCTGGAAAAATAAAAACAGGAGCTCATGCTCCTGTTTTTATTTTCCCTCTTTAAGTTCAACAAACGCCGTAATATCCTGTAAAAAGGCATAACACAGAAAAAGGCGTCCTTCCTTCAGCGTATTGAATTCCGCCTGGATATGAAGCAGCCTGCCATCGGCTGCCCGGAAAGGATACGTAAGCCGTACCGTATGCTTCTCCTCATAAGCGCGCACAATCTCACGCTTCAAAAAGTTCAGGGTCGCCTCCGGCAAAACTGCCCGCAAATCCCCCTGATTCTTCGTCATGAACTCCCTGGCATCAATCCCGTTGATTTCATAGAGCCAGCGGCTGAACAGACGGGTCCGCAGCACTTCGCCGTCCAGCTCATAGATTCCTACTCCACCCGGAATATGATCGAACAAAGACTGCATTTCCTGCGTTTTCTTCTGCAGCTCCGTGACATCCTCCAGCGCCAGATAGAGCAGCTGACGGCGCTCTTCCTTGGACACAAGGCTCACACGCGCATGCAGCCAGAGCAGACGTCCATCCTCGCTCCAGCGCCGCAAGCGGCACTGCGTGATTTTCCCGAATTCTGTGGTTCCCCGGATTGCCCCCATAAAGGCTGAGCGATCCTCCTCATAGACCCAGTCAATCAACGGCTTTTCATCATCATAAACCTTGCCCCGCTCACGGCCGAACATCTCGAAATAGCCATCATTCGCACGCAGGAGCTCCAGACCTCGCTCGTTGAGCTCATAAAGTCCAAGCCCCCCCGTAACACTGTTGAACAGCAGATTCAGCTGGGCATTCGGATTGAGCAGTTCGTCCGTATCGACAGCATCCAGATGCAAAAGAGACGTATCCGGATGATAATCATTATGCAGCACAAGTTCCTTGTACTTCTCCAAAGGCACAGGCCGTGAATAGTAATAGCCCTGCACATAATTGCAGCCAATGGTACGCAGGAAAACAGACTGCTGACGTGTCTCCACCCCTTCAGCGATCACCGGGATGTGCAGCCATTTCGCCATGCGCACGACAGAATTCAGGATATTGCCGCCGCGCCCCGACTTATCCTTGCTATCCAAAAACTTCAAATCGATCTTCAGGATGTCCACCGGCATATCCTTCAGCATATTCAAGGAGGAATAGCCGCTGCCAAAATCATCCATGAGAATCTTAAAGCCAAGCGCCTGCAATTCGCGTGCAATCTCAATGATCTGCTGTGGATTATCCATATAGGCACTTTCCGTAAACTCCAGCTCCAAAAGCTGTGCAGGCAGATCATATTTCCGGATCAGCCGTTCAAAAATCCTGACGATGCTGGCATTATTCAAATCGATCCGCGATACATTGACCGAAATCGGCATGGGCTTACGCCCCTCATCGAGGCTTGCACGCAAAATCGCACAGGTCTTCTCCCATACATACTTATCCAGCTTGAAAATAAAGCCATTCTGTTCAAAGACCGGAATGAACTCGCTCGGCGGAACGAATCCGCGCACCGGATGGATCCAGCGCACCAGAGCTTCAGCTCCGACAATTTTCTCAGTAGTAAGCTCATATTTCGGCTGCAGGTAAAGCACGAACTCCTCCCGTTCCAGTGCTTCCTCCATACCATTCACGATTTCCTGCTCATTCACGATATCCTGACGCATATCCTCATCATACTCGCCGCAGACAAGCAGCGCATCTGTCTTGGCCTTGTTCAGCGCCATGCCCGCCCGATCGCACATCGTGCTCACCCGCAGTGTACGGTCCGTGATCCGGTATGCTCCAAAGCACAGGACAATGCGGTAATCAAGAGAAAAGCTGGCCGCCATCGTCTGCAAAGACGTTATGAAGCGCTGACGGTTATCCTGTCCGGCCGGATAGAACAGCGCAAAATTATCCGAATGGATCCGTCCATAGGCACTGCATGGCAAATTGACATTGCGAAAAAAATTCGCGATATATTTCAACAGACGATCGCCGGTCTTCTCTCCAAAAAGATCATTGATGACCTTGAAGCGCTCTACATCAACCCGCATAATCTCAAAGTCAATATCCTGATGTGCCTTGAGATAGTACGCAGCCTGACGATAAAACGCGCGTTTATTGTAAATCCCCGTCAAAGCATCATAGGACACCTGATACAAAAGACGCGCGCGGACCTCTCTGAGCTCCGTGATATCCGTGATCATGCCGCTGCAGCGCAGGTTTCCATCGGCCCCCTCATACCTCCGGCCGCATTCCAATACCCAGAATACCTGACCGGCCCTGCCGCACACACGATATTCCAGCTGATATGAATCTGTTTCTTCAAGCTGCCGGGCCAGCTCGCCGCAAATACGTGCACAGTCCTCTTCGTGGACCACTGCCATCAGTTCATCCGCGGTGACTGCCTGAAATTCCTGCGCACTCTCGTATCCAAGGAACTCCCAGAGCTCTGGTGAATAACGTTCCAGCTCCCTGCGCTCCGAGCAAAACGTTATGACCTGCATACAGACCATACCGGTACGCATCAGGTTCTGCTCCTTATCCTGTTTCATTGCCGTAAAAAATCCCCCAAACACAGCTTCCGCATCCATCCGCTTATTCCCCGGAAAAAATACATCGCTGCGTCAAAAATATGCATATTTATACCATACTATTATAACGCCATTGTTCAGTATTTCGCAACGCGAAATACTTCCCGGCAGCAATTCAACAGGACAGACGATTGCAGGCTGATGTCAGCTTAAGCAGAAAAAAAGATATTGCCGCAGAACCCTGTCTGCAGGCAATATCTTTTCTATCATTCCAGAATATAGACCTTAATGGTACGGCGGCCAAAATCCATGGCCTCCCCATAGCTTTCCATACAAAGGTCGATCCGGTCGCCAACGATAGCGCCTCCGGTATCGGCTGCAACCGCCATGCCATAGCCCGGAATATACAGACGGGTCCCGAGCGGTATCACGCTTGGATCCACTGCCACTACACCGCGCTGCGCCATCATACCGGAAGCGGTGATTCCGCTGCCGCCGCCATCACTCGGCAAATACGCACTGGCTTCCATATCAAGCTCGCCGGTATAGCGCATCGCGCCGCGCGATGTTTCGATTTGTTCTTCTCTTTCCGTTTCTCTTTCCTGTCTTAGATCCGTTACTTTTATATTGAGGTTTTCCTGGATTTTCGTAGTTACCTCGAGGTCTGCCTGATAAGCATCCCCCGTATAGCCCAGATCACTGAGCACATCTCCCACTGTTGGCTTACTGGTATAAATTTCCTGTTTCTTTCCCTGGTACTCAATGGTGACCGGGACTGCCCGATAAATCGTGATTGCTTCACTACTGTTCGTTTTCTCTAAATGATATTCATCCTTTTGATGCATTTTGATGCCAGCCTGCTCCAAGATAAGTTCCGGGCTCGTATATCTTGTATTTACCTCAACAATATGACCATCCACTGCAATCTTTACATTCCGATTATTTGTAAATCCCGTTGTGAAAAGCATACCGAACACCAGCGCAATGCATAGCGCTATTTTTCTCTCGCGTTTAAAATAATATAATATCTTTTTTAAACTCATTCAATGCCCCCTTTGAAGAACAAAGCTAATTATACCATGTATTCCATGCTATCGTCAAATAAAGCGGCCAGTATTTACCACTTTCCGCTTTTTTCGGCCTCTAAAATGGGAATAAAAAAGTGGTGGACTGCCCTTTCAGCAAGGCTTCCACCACTTTATTAAAATTTGATAAAAATATCAGCCAGACCGCTCAGATTCCATACAAATCCTCTGCGTTTTTCGTCGTCGCTGCAGCAAAGACAGCAAGCTCCTCCTGCCTCAATTCAGCCGCTCTCTGTGCAACATAGCGCACAAAAGCCGGTTCATTGCGCTTGCCCCGCATAGGCACAGGTGCCATATACGGACAGTCCGTTTCCACCAGGATGCGTTCCTGCGGCAGACGCTGCACGATCTCTGGCAGCTTTGCTGCATTCTTGAAGGTCAGCGGGCCATCGATGCCAAAATACCAGTCCATTTTCAGGAGCTCACGGGCCATTTCCCAGCTGCCGGAATAGCAATGCAGCACACCGCGTATGCCTCGCCCTTCCTTCTTGAGGATGGCCAGAGTATCGCCATGCGCATCGCGGTCATGGATGCAGACCGGCAGATGCAGCTGCCGTGCCAGATCCAGCTGCCGGATGAAAATCATCCGCTGCAGCGCCCGTTTTTCCGGATTCTTTTCCCAATAATAGTCCAGGCCAATCTCACCGACAGCCACAACCTTGGGAAGCACTGCCCAGGCCGCAAGCCGGTCATCCTCTGCCTGCCCCATGGGAAAAGCCTCTTCAGGATGAATGCCCACACCAGCGTAGATTCCCGCAAACGCTTCCGTCAGCTTCACTGAACGCTCTGAGGAAAGAAGGTCATCCCCCATATTGATGATGCGTTCAACCCCAGCCTGAGCCGCACGGTCAACAACAGCCGCACGGTCTTCCTCGAATTCCTGCCCATCAATATGGGCATGTGTATCTACGAGCATCATTTGACCCGGCTTCCGATCGGCATATCCACACTCAGCAGCTTCAGGCTGTCCTCCTGAGAAGCGGCCAGCACCATGCCATGCGAGACAATGCCGCGGATCTTCGCCGGCTTCAGATTGACGACCATGACGACATGTTTCCCGATGAGCTGCTCCGGCG
>CAZTAP010000177.1:0-5095 GCA_964611665.1 uncultured Selenomonadaceae bacterium
GCGCAGGGCACAATGGATGCGTGAGGTGCAGGTATATTACTGGGGGGATCTGGACAGCAATGGTTTTGATATTTTGAGCGATCTTCGTGAATTGCTGCCTGAGGTAAAATCTTTGCTGATGTCACCGGAAATCTGCAAACGCTATATGGACCAGAAGGTTAAGGATGAAGGCGATTGCACACGGATTCCGCAGAGACTGACGGTTCCTGAAAAAGAAGCGTGGGCAATGCTGCATGAACAGCGCGGACGGCTGGAACAGGAGCGGATTCCTTTGTGTGAAGCAGAGGCCGCGGTGAGGGCAATTGAGGATACAGCGTTTCCTTACCAATAGGGGATTTTCCGGCAGCGGATGAGCCGGAAAATTTCAAATTGACGGTGTAAAATAAATATGTTATAGTGGGCAATGAACGTACGGGTGAGCACCTACCGGCAGTCAGGCTAGTCTGATTGTCGGTTTTTTTATTGGTATTTATGAGGGGGAATTTGCTATGGGATTGTATGGACCAATTGCATTGATTGTCGTTGCCAATATTTTTTACAATATCTGCTCAAAATCCATACCGGAAGAAATCCATCCGCTTGCTGCACTTACGGCAACTTATTGTGTTGGTGCTGTTGTGGCAGGCACGCTTTATTTTGTGTTGAGTGATCATGCGGATCTGCTGAGGGAATATCATTTTCTGAACTGGAGCAGTATTGTGCTTGGCTTTGCTGTGGTAGGCCTGGAGGCGGGTTCCATTTATATGTACAAAGCTGGCTGGGCAATCAGTACGGGACAGATGTTTTATGGAGTCATTCTGGCCATAGCACTTATTTTTGTCGGTATGATGCTTTATCACGAAACGATTACAGGATACAAAATCGCGGGTATTTTGGTTTGTCTGGCAGGATTGTTTTTGATAAACAAATAGCGTTTCTTCTTTATATGCTGGCTGGATTTGTAGGATTTGGGGAAATTCTGTTGAATACTAACAAAGTGAGCGAAAATAGATGACAAATGGGGAGGAATATTTTATGGCATTAGCCATCTCGTTCATTGCTACCTTTTGGGTCGTGTATCTTATCTATAAGCAATATAAACCGCATGTCGTTTTGACCATCGGGGGCTTTTTACTCATGTATATTGCAGTCATCATGGGCTACGGTACGATTCTGGATCCTAAAACCAGCACGGGAACGCTGCTCTTTGATACGTTCGAGTTTATGCGTCAGATACTGAGCAGCCGTGCCGCTTCTTTGGGCCTGAATATCATGTGTGTCGGAGCATTTGCGAGATATATGGATAGTATCGGGGCTTCGCGCGCACTGGTAAAGTTGGCGATCCGTCCATTGCTCAGATTGAAGTCGCCTTATCTGGTACTTGTACTGTCCTGGATCATGGGGATGTGTATAGGCTTATGCATCAATAGCGCATCCGGGCTGGCTATGCTTCTGATGGTGACGCTATACCCTATTCTTATTGGTCTTGGCGTAAGCCGGCTGGCTGCAACTGCAGCGGTTGCTTCCACCTTGTGCTTTGACTGGAGTCCAAGTGATGCGGGGACCATATTGTCAGCCGAAACGGCTGGTCTTGATCCGGTTATTTATTGGACGGATTATCAGGTTCCAATTGTCATGCTGTCCTTTGTTGTTGTCGGCATTTTATTTTATTTCTCTCAAAAGATTATGGATAAACGGGATGGACATGTTGTAAAACCAATCGATGTGGAAACGAAAAAGGATGGGGCAGATACAGCACCGGCATTTTATGCACTTTTGCCAATGATTCCGCTCGTTTTGATTTTGGTTTTCAGTTCGCTATGGATTACGTGGATCAGGGTGAATATCATCAATGCCATGTTTATCGGTCTGGCGGCAGGTTTTCTTTGCGAAACGATACGGAAACGTGATTTCAAAGAAGTTTGTTCTGGTGTACAGTCATTTTTTGATGGTATGGGGATCCAGATGGCCAATGTAGTAACGCTTATTGTTGCCGGACAGGTTTTTGCACAGGGCCTGATGAGTATGGGGGTCATCGATATACTGATTGGAGGCTGCCAGAATGCAGGCTTTAGTCCGATGCTCATGATGCTTGTCATGGTAGCGATTATTGCAGCCTCCAGTATTGTTATGGGCAGCGGCAATGCACCATTTTTTGCGTTTGCAGCCTTGACGCCGGCCGTGGCGAATACCAGTGGGATTGCCCCGGTGCTCTTTTTGCTGCCGATGCATTTTGCCGCATCGATAGCACGTACCTGTTCGCCGATTACTGCAGTTATCGTTGTGTCGGCAGGTATGGCAGATGTTTCGCCGTTTGATCTTGTCAAACGGACGGCTGTTCCCATGGCTGGCGCGATGCTGGTCAATGTGGCAATGACGTTTTTTTATTACTATCGGGGATAAAAGCTGAAAAATAAAAATATCCGCAGAAGCAATTCCTTTACGAATTGTTTCTGCGGTCCTTTTTATGGCGTGTTCTTCTTCCTTTTTTTTAGAAAATAATTTAAAAGATAAGAGAGGGGAAGGCAAAGAACCAGGGTCAGGATATATTCTTCCATATGTACAGACCCTGTGGGCTTGATTTCTCCAAAGATGATATCATCCAGAAAAGAATAGACCAAAACATAAGCTAAAGCAAAAAATAAGAATTCTACAAGTTTGTTTAGGTGTTTCATCATGATTTTGTCTCCTTGTCATTTTAGTATGCTAAATTTGTGTGGTGCCGGATTGTCTCTTTTGTTGTTTATACGAGACAGATACTGGAATATTACATTTGCAAAAAGCATTGCGGCTTTATAGAAAGGAACAGCATGAAAACATTCAGTTTTATGCATGGAAAATATCATATTGAGGCTTTTGTTCAGTCGGATACAGTGTGTCCGTTTGTATACTGCATGATGGATGCAGCTTCGGTCAGGGCGCTGGCGGAGAGCCTGGCTGGGGAGAGACTGGTTTTGTTTGCTGTCAGCGGCATGGATTGGGCGGCGGAGCTTTCACCCTGGCCGGCACCGCGTGCTTTTCGCGGCGGTGAGGATTTTGGCGGCGGAGGGGAAGCGTATCTTCGTATCGTGGAGCAGGAAATTATGCCGGAGGAAGAAAGGCAGATCGGGTTTCCACCCAGCTGCCGTGTGGCAGCCGGGTATTCTTTGGCTGGACTCTGGGTCCTGTATGCGGCGTACCGTTCGAAGTGTTTTTCACGTATGGTTTGTGTATCCGGTTCATTGTGGTATGATGGTTTTCTTAGATTCATGAAGGAAACCCCGCTGCCCTGCCCGCCGGAAAAGGTATATTTCTCTCTGGGCAGGAAGGAAAAAATGACGAAAAATCAACGTATGGCTGCGGTTGAGACGTGCATGCGGGAGGCAGAATCTTTCTTGCAAAAGAAGGGAACCTGTACAATCTTTGAGGAGAATCCCGGAGGTCATTTCCAGGAGCCTGCAGAGCGTCTTGCCAGGGGAATCCGCTGGATTTTGCCGGCATGAGCTGATACAAGAAGCATCCTCCGGTATTGACGGGATAATTCTGCGGATGGTATTGTCAGGCTTCTCTGAACCAGCTAAAATGAAATAAAGGATGCAGTGCCGGCTGCAGGCAGTAAGTGCTGTGCAGGCCGGGCAATGAAAAGCTGCCAGATTGAAAATTTGTGAGATTCTGGAGGGATACGAATGAGACAAGTGAGACTTGGAAGTACGGGCATTGAGGTGCCGCAGAATGGATTTGGCGCATTGCCGATTCAGCGTGTGACGAAGGAAGAGGCTGTGCGGCTGCTGCATCAGGCCTATGAGGGCGGTATCGTTTATTTTGATACAGCCAGGGCCTACAGCGACAGTGAGGAAAAGCTCGGAGCAGCTTTCCATGGCATGTGGGATAAGGTTTATCTGGCGACAAAGACGCATGCGAAAACGCCGGAAGAATTCTGGAATCATTTGGAAACTTCACTGGAAAAGCTGCAGACGGACTGTATTGATGTTTATCAATTCCATTGCGTGGACCAATGCTGGAAGCCGGGAGACGGCTCTGGTATGTATGAGGCTATGCTGGAAGCAAAGCGTCAGGGAAAGATTCGTCATATCGGTGTGACGGCGCATAAGATTCAGGCTGCTTTTGATTGTGTCGAGTCCGGTCTCTATGAAACGATGCAGTTTCCGTTCAGTTATCTGGCTTCGGCAAAGGAAATCGAGCTTGTGCGTCTTTGCAAGGAGCGCAATGTCGGTTTCATTGCCATGAAGGGGCTGGCTGGAGGTCTGATCAACCGGTCGGAGGCAGCAATGGCTTATCTTGCGCAGTATGATAATGTACTGCCAATCTGGGGAGTGCAGCGTGAGAAGGAGCTAAGGGAATGGCTGTCTTATATGCAGGAGACCCCGGAGCTTTCAGCGGAATTAGAGGCATATATCGATAAGGAGCAGGCAGAGCTCAGCGGCGAATTCTGCCGAGGATGCGGCTATTGTATGCCATGCCCGGCCGGTATCATGATCAATCAATGCGCACGCATGTCCCTTATGCTGCGCCGAGCACCATCAGCTGGCTGGCTTACACCGGAAATGCAGGCAGAAATGAAAAAGATCGAAGGCTGCCTGAACTGCCGGCAGTGTACAGAGAAATGCCCATATGAACTTGATACACCAAAGCTTTTGCGGAAAAACTATGAAGATTATCAAAAAGTTCTGGCTGGTGAGATAAAGGTTTAGTACAGCGTCCACGAAATAACGAAGCAAATTACTTGCTGAATTTCCATCCTGAGTACTTCTTTACCCAGTTATTTCGTGTACGCTGTACTAGTCAAGCCTGCTCATCTGTGATACAATAAAAGTCGTATCGATAAGGTGAATTAAATACATGGAACAGGCGCCCTTTTTCGGGCTTAATAGGGAAGATCCGGTTTGATTCCGGCGCGGTCCCGCCACTGTATATAGGAGTGTCCCCAATAGGTCACTGGATTTTTCTGGGAAGGCTGGGGATGTGATGATTTTAGTCAGGAGACCTGCCTGTTCAGCAACACCGTTTTATGCAATGATGCATAATAGACCTACGGTTGATAGGCAGGTGGCAGGTACAGCCTCTATGATGGATATATTGATGTATTTTGCCCTCTGCCGGAAAGCAGGGGGTTTTT
>CAZTAP010000178.1:0-5057 GCA_964611665.1 uncultured Selenomonadaceae bacterium
ACTAGGTAAGAGGTAGTTTGAATGAAAAGAAAGACGGTGAAACAAACGTGGCAAAAATTATTGCGATTGCCAATCAAAAGGGCGGCGTAGGAAAGACAACGACATCGGTAAATCTCAGTGCCTGTCTGGCTGCTTTGAAGAAGAAGGTTTTGCTGATTGATTCTGATCCACAGGGCAATGCGACAAGTGGCTTTGGAATCAATAAGTCTGATCTGGAAGCGACCATTTATCAGGTCATTATTGATGGAAAAGACATAAAGGAAGCTATTCTCCGGACAGAATATGGTATTGATCTGCTGCCTGCCAATATTGAACTGGCTGGGGCAGAGGTTGAGCTTGTCGCGGCAATCTCACGTGAGACACGCTTGAAAAGAGCCATTGATAAAGTGAAGGCGGCTTATGATTTCGTAATCATCGATTGTCCGCCATCGCTTGGCCTGCTTACGCTGAATTCTCTGGCAGCGGCGGATACTTTGCTTATGCCGATTCAATGTGAGTTCTACGCGCTGGAGGGTGTGTCGCAGCTTATGAACACTATGGAGCTGGTACAGAATAACCTGAATCCTGAGCTCGATATTGAAGGTGTCCTGCTTACGATGTATGATTCCCGCACGCGCCTTTCTGAACAGGTAGCAGAGGAGGTGCGCAATCATTTCGGTGATGTTGTGTATAAAACAATGATACCGCGGACGGTTCGTCTGAGTGAGGCACCGTCTTATGGTCAGCCGATTCTGGCATATGATAAACGGTCTAAGGGTGCTGAGGTATATATGAACCTGGCTAAAGAGGTGATTGCACGTGGCAAATAAGACGCATGGCGGTCTTGGCAAGGGTCTGGGTGCATTGTTGAAGAATACACAGGTGACGCCTGCCAAGGATAAGGTCCAGGAGCTGTCTGTCCAGGATATCCAGGCGAACCGGCATCAGCCGCGCCGGGAATTCGATGAGGCTGCGCTGGAAGAGCTGAAGGAGTCCGTTCGGCAGTATGGTGTTTTGCAGCCGGTTCTGGTGCGGCGCTTGCCGGAAAAAGGCTATGAACTCATTGCAGGGGAGCGTCGCTTCCGCGCAGCGAAGCTGGCAGGGCTGAAAAATATTCCGGCCATTATCCGGGAATACTCAGATGCAGAGGTTACAGAGATCGCACTGATCGAGAATTTGCAGCGGGAGGATCTGAATGCCATCGAAGAGGCAAAGGCCTATGAGCATCTTATGCAGGATTTCGGACTTACGCAGGAGATTCTTTCCCGTAAGATCGGACGCA
This sequence comes from uncultured Selenomonadaceae bacterium, assembly GCA_964611665.1. Classification (GTDB taxonomy): domain Bacteria; phylum Bacillota; class Negativicutes; order Selenomonadales; family Selenomonadaceae; genus CAZTAP01. The sequence continues at coordinate 1,262 of CAZTAP010000178.1, forward strand.
GCCGCTCTCATATTGCGAACTTCCTGCGCTTGCTTAAGCTGGATGCGCAGGTTCAGGAGTATGTGGCAAATGGAAGTCTGACCATGGGACAGGCGAAGCCTTTGCTGGCCTTGGAGGATATTGCTTTGCAGGCAGAGGCTGCTGAGTATATTATGGCAGAAGAGCTTTCGGCACGCGAAGCGGAAAATCTGGTCAAGCGCTTGCAGAAGGAGCCGGATTTCTTCCAAAAAGGAAATGAAGAAAAGAAGCCGGCAGAAGAAGCCAGAACAGTTTTCGTGACAGAGGCGGAGGACCGGTTGAAACTGCTTTTTGGTACACAGGTCCATATTCGCCCCGGGAAGAAAAAGAGCCGCATCGAGATCGAATTTTACTCGGAGGATGATTTGAACCGGGTGATTGAGACACTGACTGAGAAGAAAAGAATCGTTACAGAGCAGAAAAAAGAAGCTTTGCGTAAATTTTCTATGAATCAGAAGTTTACGGTATAAAGATTTTGCAGAATGTTTCACGTGAAACATTCTGCAAAATTTTGTTTCAAGGGCTTTTCTCTGCAGATTTTTGTGATAAAATATTTTAAGGTGGATTGGCAGAGAGCAGCGGAACGCTGAAGTCTGCTGCTTTGTAAAATCAAATCGGCAAAACTTTTGCCGGACCTGCCGCTGGCGATGCTTTTGCTATGGCCTGGCTGGTCTTAAATGAAGGAGATAGAGAGAATCAATGGACAACAAAATGCTGATGGATATGTTGATGACAAACCTGACCTATATTGTGGGTGGTCTTGGTGTACTGGTCATTATCATGTATGTAATTATTATTAATCTTTACATGAACCTGTCCTATCTGAAGAAAAGGTACCGCAAAATGATGGCAGGTGCCGATGGTGCGAATCTCGAGCGCATGCTCATCGGCCATATCGATGAGACAAAAGCCGTCGTGGAAGAAAATGCACGGATCAAAGAGGAAAACAAACGGATTGCAGGGCTTCTGCAAAAGGCGCTTACGCGCGTTGGTGTGGTACGTTTTCGGGCGTTTGAAGATATGGGCAGTGATTTGAGCTATGCTGTTGCATTGCTGGATGCGGAGAATAATGGTGTGATTCTTTCCAGTATTTTTGGCAGAGAGGACTCACGCAGCTATGTGAAGCCGATTGAAGCCGGCACCTCGACGTATACGCTGACGGAGGAAGAAGAAGAGGCTTTGCACAAGGCTATGCAGGCAGTTGGCTAAAGGCTTTATCCGGCGGATAATCCTTTAAAAAAAAAAGATTCTATGCTATAATATATGGGCATAGAATCTTTTTTTATGTGATGTAGACATCCAGGGAGGAAAGTGGTGCCGTGGATTTTTTCTTTTGCAGGCACAGAGTTTGATTTGGATAGCAGGAAATGTTTGGAGGATTTACTTTTGGACAAGAAGGAACAAAAAACAGAGAAAAAGGAATATACCATCAAGATTATTCCGAGCCATGGAGATACCGTGCATAGTATTCATTTGCCGTTGAATGTCTTGAAATATGGTGCAGCATCCTTGTGTGTCGGGGCATTGTTGTTTGTCGGTGCTTTCAGCTATGCTGCCTACAGCACGATGAGCGTGCAGAATGGGGCATCTGAGCTTGGTGAACTTCGCCAGGTCAACAACATTCAGCAGGAACAGCTTTTACAGCTCTCCAAAAAGGCGAATGCGCTGCAGGATGAACTGGATCAGCTTACACAGATGGAAAATGAGCTGCGTCGTATGTCTGGTGCAGCAAGTCAGGATGATACGAGTGCCAGTGGTGATGCAAATGCTGAAAATCCTGGTGCCGGCGGTACGCATGATGGACAGGGCGGGCCTTATGTACAGCCTGACCTTCAGAATGTCGGTGCGGCACTGGATAATATAGAAAAGAATATTGCGCAGCGCAAGGCAAGCCTTGAGCAGCTCAAGCAGCAAATGAAAGAGCAGCAGCAGGAAATGGCTTCCTTTACGGGAGTGACCATCGGCACGACGACACCGGGAATCGGCGGAAATATTCCTTCTATCTGGCCGGCGCGCGGCGATGTGAGCTCGCCATATGGACTGCGCTGGGGCGGCTCAGACTTCCATCCGGGCATGGATATCGCCAATGACTACGGTACGCCAATCGTGGCTACGGCAGATGGTGTCGTGACGACGGCAGGCTGGAATTCCGGCGGCTATGGCAATATGGTCGATATCGATCATGGGAATGGCATCATGACGCGCTATGGACATGCACAGCAGGTTGTTGTTTCTGCAGGGCAGCGTGTACGCAAGGGACAGGTCATCGCGTATATGGGCAGTACGGGCTTCAGTACGGGTCCTCATGTTCACTATGAGGTACGCATCAATGGGCAGACCGTAAATCCTGTTTCTTATCTGTGATTTGTATGCAAAGGGGGTCTTCATCTTAGGGTGGAGGCTTCTTTTTTTGTCTTGTCTTGCTGATGAATAGCTTTAGGCTTTGAAAATGAAGCAGCCATACAAAATATCTATTGTGAATATTCTGCATGCGATGTATGCTGAAGAAAGGGGTTTTCTGGAAATGTTTTGCTGTCTATGTCTTTATTAGGAATACAAAATACATAAAAAGACAAAACAGTGGAAAAACGTTGTTTATGTATTCGCGTATACCGAAAAACAATACAATACATAAATTTTGATTATAGGATAGAAAACTTCGTAAATCCCGATATACGGCTGGTAGTGGACAGATTACACTGCAAAGTGTACATTTTTTCGTATGAATAAAATTCATTAAAATGCATATATATGCATATATATATGCGATAAACGTTGAATTTGCGGGGAAAAGAGCATAATTTTTCAGAATATTAAGTTTGAATATGCATATTGACATTGTTACAAACGGTTCTTATAATTATAACTATGTTACATTAAAATGTAATATATAGAGACAGTTGTTTTTACCGAATGGAAACCTATAACGCAAAACCTTTTGAGTTTACCTTATTATATAGTAGATTTTAGAAAAGCAATCGTTTTATACAAGCAAAAGGATGCGTATACGGCAATGGGGCTGATGAATCGTATGTCGGTAAGTGCCGCTATACGATTTTTTTCGCTCAGAAGGATGTTATGTCGTTTGGCTTGAGGCTAGTGTGTATATTGGAGGAGAGAAGATTATGTGCAGAATAGGTTCAATTAAGAGCAAGGTGCCGGTACATCCGTCCAAGGCCCTGCATCTTATGCTTCCGCAGCAGGAAGGCCATGATAATTCTGGCTTTGCAATGGTCATGCAGGATTTATATGGGATATTTTCAAATTATAAGGACAAGCCGCTTTTGTCGCTTGCTTGTACGCAGCGCGGTGCACAGCTCGTAGAGGAATACATGGACGCGCACAACTTTGTGCAGCTCGCTGAATGGATCCCGGTGCCGAATAAGGAACCAGGACTTGATATCCAGGCGATGCCGTATTATATTTTCCGCAACTATGATTATCCGGAGCACACGAACGAGATGACGCAGGCCCAGCGTGAGGATCTGCTTTTGGATACGCGCCTTGCGCTGCGCAAGATCCTTGAGGACAGCGGCGAAGGCTATGTGTATTCCTTCTGGCCGGATGTGCTCACCCTGAAGGAAATCGGTGATCCGCGTGATATCGCGACATATTTCCGCCTTTGGGATGATAATGGCTGCCTTGTAGCCAAGAGCATCGTGGCACAGTGCCGTCAGAACACGAACTATGATATCGTGCGCTATGCGGCACATCCGTTCTTCCTGCAGGGCTATACGCTTTGCGCGAACGGTGAGAATACCTTCTATACAAAGAACAA
>CAZTAP010000179.1:0-5038 GCA_964611665.1 uncultured Selenomonadaceae bacterium
TTGAGGGGGTAGTGTTCACAAGACGTATGGGTTCAAGTCCCATCAACCGCACCATGAAATTATGATCCAGGCTTTGTGCCTGGATTTTTTATTTATGAAAATTTACTGGACAAATGCTGAGAAATCGGTTACAATAATCATGTAAATCGGTTTCGTAAATTGATTGCTATCATGTATTTGCAAGTGCTGCCTGTGGGGGAGATGGAGCCAGATGGAAAAAGAGAAAAAAAAGATTACGATTGTTGATGTGGCAGAAAAGGCTGGTGTCTCCAAGACGACGATTTCCAGATATCTGAATGGCAAGTATGAGTATATGTCAGCTGAATCACGCGAGCGTATCGGTGAGGTCATTGCTGAGCTTGGCTATCGCCCCAATAACCTTGCCCGCAGCTTGAAATCGAAGTACAGCAAAATGTTAGGGGTTGTTGTTTCGGATATCACAAGTCCGTTTTCGCCGATTCTGCTCAAGGGGATCAGTGATTGCTGTGAGCATTATGGCTATCGTATCCTGATTGCGGATTCCAGTGACCGGCCGCAAAAGGAGCAGGAATATATTTTATCTATGCTCGATCAGCGTGTGGATGGCATCATTCTGAACACAACGGGAAAAAACCTGGAGTTTTTGCGGGAGCTTAAAGAACGGGATGTGCCATTCGTTTTAGCTGACCGTTCTCTGGAGGAGCCTTTGTTTGATACCGTCCGGACGGCAGACCGGCAGATTATTTTTCAAGTACTGCGTCATTTGCAGGCTGTGGGCTATGAACGCGTGGGTTTTTTTACTGAACCGCTGGCGAATAGCACACGTGAGCATCGTTATGAGGCTTTTGGCGATGCCTGTCATGAGATTTTTGCTGTAGCAGCCAGAGACTATTTCCTGACTGAACAGACGGATGCTGCAGATCTTTTGCAGGAATTTTTGCAGGAAAGCAAAGGAAAGAAGCGGGCTGTGTTTACCGCAAATGGTGTTGTGACGATGAAAATGCTCAAGGCAATGCAGGCACAGTCCGTATCTTTTCCTGCAGATGTTGGCATTTGTGGTTTTGATGACTGGGAATGGATGTCACTGGTCAAAGGCGGCATCACTGCAGTCGCGCAGCCTACGTATCAGGTCGGACGGGAATGTGTCAAGCGCATGATGTACCGTCTGCATCGCAGCAAGGCGGCACCCGTCCGCAATATTGAGTTACCCTGTGAGTTTATTGTCCGTCAGTCAATCTGACGGATGATTGGTTCACATTTCTTTTTACCTGTTTTGTAAACCGGTAAACTAAATTGATTAACTAAAAAGAAGAGGTGGCATTCTATGGTTGAGGTATTGACTTTTGGAGAACCGATGGGGTTATTGGCAGCAGATGAGGTGAAGCCCCTGAAGGAGGTTGAACGTTTTCGACGCTATGTTTGCGGTGCCGAGGTCAATTTTTCTGTAGGGCTGGCCCGTCTGGGGCATGCAGTGGCTTATGTAAGCAAAATCGGCCATGATCCCTTTGGTGAACATATACGGGATTTTCTGCAGAGAAACAGGATCGATAATCGTTATGTAAAATATGATGAAGTCTTTATGACAGGCATGCAGCTCAAAGAAAAAGTGCAGGATGGTGCGGATCCGTTGGTTGTGAATTATCGCGGCAATACAGCTTTTTCTCATTTTTCTCCCGGGGATTTAGCGGATATTGACTGGCAGGGGGTGCGTCATCTGCATGTTACGGGAATTCCGGCAGCATTATCCGCGACTTGCCGTAAAGCTTTGGCTGTATTAATGGATATGGCAAAAGAAAAAAAGATTTGTGTTTCTTTTGATCCGAATCTGCGTCCGGCACTTTGGCCGGACCAGGATGACATGATCCATACAATCAACGCATTGGCAGCCAAAGCAGATATTGTACTGCCGGGCGTCCGCGAAGGCGAACGATTGACGGGGTCCGAAAATCCGGAGGAAATTGCTGATTTCTATTTGCAGCAAGGAGCCAAAGCTGTTGTTGTGAAGGTTGGCGCAGCGGGATCTTTTGTGAAAACAAGGAGTGGAGAGAGCTTTACCTCACCAGCTTTTCATGTAAACCATGTGGTCGATACCGTAGGTGCCGGAGATGGATTTGCTGTGGGAACAATCAGTGCTCTGCTTGAAGGGGAAGATTTACGCGGGGCGGTAAGACGCGGTGCAGCCGTAGGAGCTTTGGCGGTGATGTCACCGGGCGATAATGAGGGGCTGCCCACACGTGAAGAATTAGAGAGATTTATGCAGGAAAATTGAAGGATAAAGAGGAGAGCGTATCATGGATAAATTAGAAGTATTGGCAAAAATCAAGGAGCAGGGTGTTGTATCGGTTGTGCGCGGCAAAGATGCAGAGGATGGGATTCGTATTGCAGATGCGTGCATTGCCGGCGGAGTCAAGATTATCGAGGTTGCGTTTACGACACCGCGCGCACAGGAAACGATCCATTCACTGGCGGATAAATATAAGGACGACCCGGATGTGGTCATTGGTGCTGGTACAGTCCTGGATGAGGTGACTGCACGTATTGCCATTCTGGAGGGAGCGCAGTTCATTGTTTCTCCGGCGTTTGATCTTGCTACCGTCCGGCTTTGCAATCGTTATCGTATTGCTGTCATGCCAGGAACAACGACGCTGAATGGTGTGACGGAGGCGCTTGAGGCCGGGGCTGATGTCATCAAGATTTTCCCGGGTGAGATCGTCGGGCTTGGTATGGTCAAGGCAATCCACGGGCCGCTGCCGCAGGCACAGATCATGCCGACCGGTGGTGTGAATGCAGAGAATGTCGGCGACTGGCTGCGGGCAGGCTGCATTGCTGTGGGAGCAGGCGGCAGTCTTACCGGAGCAGCGAAGACCGGCGATTTTGCAGCAGTAACGGCGCAGGCTGAGCGGTTTGTTGAGGCGGTGGCAGCGGCGAGAGCAATGCAATGAGATCATTTGGAGATACTGCGTCAGATGGCAGTATCTCTTTTTTTGAGCAGGAAATGCGGAAAGGATGTGGAAGGATAATAAGCAGAAAGAAGGGAAGGTTTATGTTGCAGCTGGAAAAAGTAAAACAAGCGTTGAAAGCAGTAGATGAGCTTTGCGGTCATTGCGAGACCTGTTCTCCCGATTGTCCTGTGGCAATTGCCCGCAGGGCATTGCAGGGTCTGAGCTACGATTTGGAAAGTATGCAGGAAGAGCAATAAAAAAGAACTGCAGCAGTTTTGGGAAGCGGAACTGCTGCAGTTCTTTTTGTTTTTCAAGTTTCATTGTGATAACGTTCGGATAGGAGTTCTTCGATTTGCTGCTGTTTGAGTTTTTCAATATAACGGTGCATGAAGATATTGGGAATGGTTACGCCGACGGCGATGGCTACGATGATCGTGACTGCTTCGACACCGCTGCGCAGGCCGTCCATAAGTGCAGCGGCATCGATGGAGCGGATATTGATGAGCTCGAAGAGCAGGCGGTAGAGCAGTACTCCGGGAATCATCGGGATAGCGGATGGAATCGTGAGGATGATGTTGGGGGTATGGAACCAATGGACGGCCTTGAGCGCGAGAATACCTACGGCAGCAGCACCGAGGAAGGAGCCGGCAGCCTGACTCATGCCGAACTGCAGCACGGCAATGTTGCGCAGGCCGACAGCGAGGATGCCGCCAAGTGCAAGGATGGGCAGCAGGCGGCGGGGAACATTGAAGATCATGGAAAAGCCGATGGAAGCAATTGCCGCGGCAACTGCCTGCGAGAAATAGATTTCATCCGGCTGCAGGCTGATACTGGTGAAGTCGGCAACATTGCCCAGCCGGATGGCAATCACGATGCCGAAGGTCATGCTGCCAACGATGAGCAGGGTATTGATTGCGCGGGTCGTGCCGGAGACGATGTAGTTGTTCAGCAAGTCGTCTACGGCATTGATGAGCGGGATGCCTGGAACGATAAAGAGCGTGCAGGCAATCATCGGGTACCAGGGAGTAGCTGAGCCGGAAAAGAACTGGGTAAAATAGGCGAGCAGCGTCGCACTAAAGGAAGCAATGGCGATGCCTGCATAAGGATTGAAGCCATAGCTGTTGCAGATGCGGCGCACATAAAAGCCGATAAAGGCGCAAAGCGCTGTGCAGAAAAAAGCAATCCAGTCACAGCCAAAAAGCTTGCAGAAGCCGCCGCAGGCAAAACCCGCGCCGAGTGCAGTGAGCAGAGGGGAATAGTGATGAGGCAGAGACTTGATGCGTTCGAGCTCTGCCTCATATTTTTCAAGGGAATAATTATCCCGCATAGCCCGCCAGGAAAGCTTGCTGACAGCAGAAAGGATGGTCATGTTTACGCCATGATGGGTGCACTTGCGGAATTCTGTATAGGTATGCTCATCATCGTTGACATTCAGCATAAGGGTTGTGTACATGACATGCTGATGGATCTTGTCCGCAGGGATACCCATATAGGCAGCTGCACGCATCATATCCCTTACCGTGCGGTCTGTATCTGCGCCATTTTCCATAAGCAGCTGACCTGTGTGTAACAATAAATGCAATTTATGACCAATCTGCGAATAAGGATCGCGAAAGGTTTTTTCTGTCTTGTTTTCCATTGGATAATCCTCCTTCTTCGATTGAGATACCATGTGGCAGACAAAGCTTACTTGCTGCCAAATAACAATATGTGTCCGTGTTTTCATTCTTAAACCATGGACTATGATGTTATAAGAGTAAAACAAATTCAGCAATAAATCAACATAATATTTTGAATAGAAACGATTACTTTTGTTTATACGCTATGGATTAGAAAATTTTGCCTTTTTGTAAATAACATAAAAAATGGCAGGCTTTCAGATTGTTTCCAGATTCAAGGCGTAGAATAGATGCTGCAGGGGAACCACAGCTTTGTGCCAGATATACCAATAATGGATGGGAGGCAGTTGAGTAATATGATAGGGGATTTTGTCAGATATAAGGGAAACATATATGAAGTAGCGGGGCCTTTTGGTAAGGATAAAAATTTGGTTCGGGCATACTCCAGTGATCCGAAGGATATAGCATATGGTTTTGAACCGTCCAAAGCAGATGGAG
>CAZTAP010000180.1:0-5037 GCA_964611665.1 uncultured Selenomonadaceae bacterium
AAGTCCAACCAGCATTGCTGCCATTTTCTTATTCAGTTTCATCTATTGTCGCACCCTTCTTCAATTCATTTCTCTTTTCTTTCTCTTTTTCTTTCCCGACGAATACCCGTATGACTGCAGCTGAGGCCCCCACCTCAGGCTTGCAGAAAGTTCATGAGCATTGCACCGACACTCGCAAAGCTTGCTCTTGCCCGTGCTTTGATCACCTCCCGTGCGGAATCCACGGTAAAACCATGGAACGCTTCGATCATCGGCAGATCATTCGTCTCATCCCCGATGACGAAAATTTCTGGATTCTCCCATTTCATAAGGTCAATAAGTTCTTCTATGCCCTGCCTTTTGCTTACACCGGCAGGTGTGATATCAAGGCTGCCGCGGTTCGGATAGGCATGGACTGCCTCGCCGAACTCACGGTTCAACACCTCGCTTACCGCCTGAGATTCCTCTGCTGTCTCGAACCCCAGCGAAAACTGCTGGATATCCTGCAGGCTGCTGATGCCATCTTCCTGAATCTTTTGCAGCGGAAATTTCCATTTCTTTGCCTCACGGCCAATCCATGAACCCTCCCGCTCATGGCAGATATATGTACGCTGCGCTGCCGAAAAGGCAAAGTGCAGGGAGCTCTGCGTACAGGGCTCCTGCGCAATCGCCTGCAGCAGCGGCACCGGAATACATTTCTGCCAGAGAACACTGCCTTTTTCATCAAAGATAATCGCGCCATTATTGCAGACAGCAAAATCGAATTCTATGCCAAAGCTTTGAAGCTGCGGCACCAGCATGCCATAATCCCGCCCCGTGATCACTCCGAATTTATTGCCTTTGACGCGCCAGGCGCGTACACCTGCAATATTCTCCGGACGGATCTCATCAGCCTGATACAGCGTACCATCATAATCACTTGCCGCAAGCTTTATCTGCAATGCACATCGCCCCCTTCGATCCGGTACAGAACAGCTTCCAGAGGGCGCAGCACGTTCTGCGGCGCATCACCATAGCTGCCAAGCAAAAGTTCTGCATTCTGCACGAGATCCGGCTTGATTGCCGCCGTTTTTTCGGTAAAATTCACCAGGATACGCAGGGTCTGCCCCTGCAGTACCCGGTCAAAAGCAAAGATCTGTTCATCTTCCGTAAGAAGCTCCACATAGCGCCCGACCAGCAATGCATCCTGCTGCCGGCGCAGCCTGGAAAGCTGACGATACCAGGACAGGACGGACTGGCTGTCACGCGCTTCAGCAGCTGCGTTGCAGCTCTGGTAATCTGCATGTACCGGAAGCCAGGGGCGCCCCGTCGTAAAACCGGCATTCGCACGATCATCCCACTGCATCGGCGTACGTGCATTGTCCCTGCTGAAATAGTGGACAAAGCTCAGTGCCTCTGCAGGGCTGAAGCCTTCCTCCATGGCAATCTTGTACTGGCCTCTGGAGGAAATATCATCATATGCATCAATGGACGGAAGCTCCATATTGGCATAGCCGAGCTCCTCACCCTCGTAAACAAAGGGCGTGCCGCGCAGGGTAAAGAGCACCATGGCGAGTGCTTTGGCTGCCAGCTGCTGATCCTGTACAGGCTCTGGAAAAAAGTGATTGATGGAGCGGCGCTGATCATGGTTTTCAAAAAACACCGGATACCAGCCCATGGAAGCAGTTGCCCGCTGACTGTCATTGAGTGCCTTCTTCAGATCACCGAGCTGCCATTTGGCCGGATGGCACCACATTTCCTTGTCCCCCATGCCCAGCATGGAGTGACTGAATTCGAACAGCATGCTGAATACGCCATGCTCGCCTACCCAGTCCCGAAGTTCCTCCGGCTTTACGCCGTTGGCCTCGCCGACCGTGAAGATATCATGCCCGTCAAAGACCCTGCGGCGGAATTCCCGCAAAAAGTCCAGGATGCCCGGCGTATTGGCTGTCATTTCATGTACATTCACTGTGCCGTCTGCCGCATCCGGCCTGCCGTCAGCAAAAACTGCCGGCTTTTTGATATACGTAATGGCATCGATGCGGAAGCCGCCAACGCCCTTGTCAAGCCAGAAGTTGGCTGCCGCATAAAGCGCCTCGCGCACCTCCGGGTTCTCCCAGTTCAGATCCGGCTGCTCTTTGGCAAAGGTGTGCAGATAATACTGTCCTGTCACCTCGTCCAGTGTCCAGGCCGGGCCGCCGAAGATGCTGCGCCAGTTGGTCGGTGCTGTGCCATCCGCTTTCGGATCGCGCCAGATATACCAGTCGCGTTTTGCATTCGTACGGTCTTTTCTGGATTCCTGGAACCAGGCATGCTGATCGGAGGTATGATTGAATACGAGATCCATCACAATGCGGATATTCCTCTGCTTCGCCTCAGCAATGAGCCTGTCCATGTCCTGCATTGTCCCGTAGGACGGGTCGATACTGCAGTAATCTGCAATATCGTACCCATTGTCCACCATCGGGGATTTGTATACCGGGGTAAGCCATACAGCACCCACCCCTAATTCTTTTAAATAGTCGAGCCTGCCCGTGATGCCCTGCAGATCTCCCATGCCGCTGCCTGTTGTATCGGCAAAGCTTTTGGGATAAATCTGGTACACAACGGTCTGCTGCCACCATTTCAAATTTTTCATTGAATCTCTGTCCTTTTCTTTATTAGAACGTTACAACTGTAGTTTCGCCAGCCTTCGCCTGCATGCCCGTCTGTTTCTTCATGAGCGGATATTCAGCCGAATTCGTGATTGCCATGACAACCGTCGTATCATAGCCAGCTTTTTCGATGACCTTTGTATCGAACGTCAGAAGCGGTGTACCAGCCTTCACCTTTGCACCCTGCTGAGTAAGAAGCTGGAAGCCCTTGCCATTGAGTTTGACCGTGTCGATGCCGACATGGATGAGGAGCTCGACGCCGCTCTCGAGGCGCAGCCCTACTGCATGCAGGGAATCTGCCATGATCATGGTAACTTCAGCATCTGCCGGAGCCACGACCGTATTGCTTGTCGGTACAACAGCTACGCCATCGCCCATCATTTTCTGTGAGAACATTTCGTCCTTTACTTCCGTCATGTCAATGACTTTGCCGCTTACTACAGCAGCGAGCCCTATGGATTTGTCCGTACCGCTCGTGACCGCATCTTCACCGGACTGCGGCGAATTCAGCAATGCTTCGAAACGCTCACGGATCTGCGGTACAGAAAGGCCAACGATAACCTGCAATGCATGGCCGTTCTTCACCAGACCATGTGCACCAGCTTTTGTAAAGGCACTGACCGGTTTGACGAGATCCGGATTGTTGACCGTTACGCGAAGACGCGTAGCGCAGTTCGTGACATCCTTGATATTTGCAGCACCGCCAAGGGATTCAAGGAATACCTTCGCTTTGATGTCGCGTTCGTCGACCTTCATGCCCTGGCCTTCCAGAGCTTTCTTTGCTTTATAGTCAGCCTTCGTATAGAGCTTATCCTCGGTATCCTCATCCGTACGGCCCGGAGTCTTATAGTTGTTTTTGAGAATGAGATAACGGAATACGAAGAAATAGATTACCGTGAAGCAGCAGCCAACCACGATCTGCGTGATATAGGTGCCGGAATGATATTTGAAAAGCGGGATCCAGTTCTGCACGAACGCATCGATGAAGCCGCCGCCGAAGGAGCCGACAACACCAAAGATATAAAGCGTTGCAGCAAGGGATGCTGCGAGGAAAGCATGCACTGCGAAGAGGAACGGTGCAACGAACAGGAAGGTGAATTCCAGCGGCTCTGTGATACCACAAAGCATTGCCGTGATGGTTGCCGGAATCAGGAGACCTGCTACCGCACGGCGTTTCTCAGGTTTAGCCGTAACGTACATGGCAGCCGCAATACCCGGGATACCAAACATCTTGGAGGAACCATGCAGGGAGAAGCCTGCACCCGGGAACATGTCTTTCAGGGAATGAGCACTCGTTGCGAAATCCTGCAGATGCTGGAGCCAGTACTGCTGGATACCGCCATCGACGATTGCCGGTCCAAAGATGAACGGCGTGTAAATGAAATGATGCAGACCAGTCGGAATGAGGATACGTTCGCAGAACGTGTAGACCCAGACGCCGACAAAGTCACTGGCTTTCAGGAAGCCCTGGAAGCTTGCGATGGCATGCTGTACTTCCGGCCATACGACGCAGAATACGAATGCCATTGGGATCATGAGGAAGAAGCCTGCAGCAACAACGAGGGATGAGCCTTTGAAGATGCCGAGCCAGTCCGGCAGGTCCACATCAAAGAGGCGGTTATGCAGCCATACCGTAACGGCTGCAATGAAGATGGCGCCCAACATACCAAGATCGAGTGTCTTGATGTTTGCGATCATCGCGAGTCCAGTGCCGCCGCCAGCTTTCTGACTGTAGTCAACACCGAAGAAGGAACTGTCAAGTGTTAAGATACCGGAAATAAAATAGTTGAATACAACATAGATGACAAATGCTTCCATGCAGCATCTGGCCTGATTTTTCTTCGCGAGTCCAATCGGAAGAGAAATCGCGAACAGCAGCGGCATCTGGGCAAATACGGTCCAGGAGCCTTGTTCGACAACATACCAGAAGTTATACCAATAAGTTCCTTTTGCAGCGAGACCACCTAGCAGGTCTGTGTTTTTAAAGATGATGGACAGTGACACCATAATACCAAAGAAGGAAAAGAGTATTACTGGTGTAAACATTGCGCCACCAAAGCGCTGTACATTCTGCATGACAACGTCTTTGTTGATGGACATTTTTAACTACCCCCATAATTTAATTTCTCTTTACATTTTTACTGTCATTCTAAACTTTCTGTATTTAGGATATCGTCACATCCTATGGCGAATCCCTTAAAGATATCTTTATGCATATATTACCCTTTGCAAGCTTTTATTTCAAGGGGTTTGGCCCATTCTGACCCATGGTCACGAGCGCGTACCGAAGTACATTTCATGTACTTTGGTACATAAAAGGTGCTGTGCCGCAGGCAATGCAGACGCTTTGAAGACGGTCCCCGGGTGTCCATAAATTACAGTTTGGCGGGGAGTTGCGTGCTAAGAAAATTTACGGCCGGGCAAT
>CAZTAP010000181.1:0-5032 GCA_964611665.1 uncultured Selenomonadaceae bacterium
ATAGCCAATTCAGTCAAATCCTTTGCTGACAACACTTTATTGAAGCGTCGCAGCACAGCCTCTTCATTCCCTTGCTGCCGCACCAGCCTGCGAACAGCATATCCAAAAGAGTTCCTGCTGCTGATTGATTTATCCTCATCATCCAATCCTGCGCTCATGCAACAGTCACTCCCCTGCTGGTGAAAGGCATAGAGTGTAAGGGCCGTATATATTGCCTTTTCTGCCATATCCTCCCCTTCATGCCAGGACGTAAGTTCCTCTGATGGCAAAACAAATCCTAGCAAATTTGGCAGCTCACCCGGTTCCTTGCCGATGCCGCGACGAAGCTGCGCTAAAGCGGCTTTGGAATGAAATAATTGTTGAATTCTCCCCTGCACGAATCGTACGATATCTGCATTCATTTTATTCATCTTTTCCCTCCTAACCCAGAATACGGATTATATTTTCCTTAAATTTTTGGAAAGCTCCAAAAGCATTTATCCGCTCTGACTTATTGTCATTATCCTGCTTAATAAAGCCCGTAAGTGCTTCTTCACTACATTCTTCCAACAGGTTTTCACCACGATGAAAGATTACCTTCTTCGCCATCAACAGCCATTCTGACATCTTTATTGCAATCTCATCCTGGGATGCGTTAATAGAGAGCAACCAGTTACGAAAAGCTTCATCTAAACGATGATAGCCTTCCTCTCGTGTACGCTGCGCAGCTGCTGTCTTATAATCTTTGCTGCTATTTCCCTCTGCTGCCGCTATATCCGCTGCCAGCCAGCCTAATGTCAGAACTGCCTTATCTGTCAGTCCCAGGACACGATTGATTTCACTTATCCATTTTGCCCCCAAATTTTTGAAAAGAAGTGAATTTATTTGTAAAGAATCCTGAATATAATCTACGATCTGCCATCCGGCTCCTTTTAGCTGATAATGAACACCTACAACGCATATCTTGATTACATCTTTAAAAAAGCTATCATTTTCTTCTAAGAATTGCAGCCAACGCACAACTCCTGCTGCCCGATTTAAGTTGTTTTCATCTTCTTTACACAACAATGCCGAGAAATCTCTCCAAAGCTGTCGGTCCGGTTTATGCAGCTTTGGTATAATTCCCTTTTTCTCATCCACGCGCCAAAGCGTCATATTTTCATTTGTCAGTGGCTGATCTTTATCAAAATAATCCCCCATGGTCGATAAATAGCCTATGACCTTTCCACTTGACCGTTTCAATAGGATTCGGCGAGATTGCATAGTCAGCAAGTCTTTTTGCGCCATCGGTTGCACAATCAGGTTTTCTATAGAGGTACACACTGGTTTCTCCCAATATGCATGACTGCCCGTCTCATGATCAGCAAAAACCTCATTACGGTCATCCAGTAGTACGAAATTCAACATCAACGTCTCAAACAAATTAGCCCCTTGTGCATAGACAAGACCTAACTGTCCTAAGTAACCAACACCTTTGGGTGTAGGCTTTTTTGCTGAATCATCATCAAACCCATTTAAATGAAGCAACCAACGTGCTGCCTCCGCATAGTCCAGCATCCCCTGTTCTCCGCCCGTCCTTGGAGGAAATAATCTCAGTCCATGATCACTTTGGAATAAATCTCCAATCAATCGGGCTACTGTTTTCAGTTTTTCCTCATCCTTTACTTTGTACCCCTTCACATTCTTTATCCTGTATTCATCCATGACGGATTTGAGATTCGCTACCTGATAGAATGGCTGTTCAGGATGAAAAAGCCAGAATCGCTCCCGATATCGTTCCAGATATTCTGCCACGACCTCATACATGAACTTTTTTTCCGCCCACATCTCCTGCCAGCAGGCTATCGCCATCTCATCATCATCTATGTCGCTGGTGATGAACGCTCCATGCATGATAGCCAGCAAGAGCCGCATGACTGCAATATCCTGCGTAGGCAGTTCCCCTGCCAGATGCTGTGCTTCATGCGCATACCGGAACACCTCAAGGATTGACCACTCCTTGACTTCTCCCGTTCGTGTCTTGACCAGGATCCACGGTTCATCCAGCAAATTGAATTCTTTTTCCGGCTGTTTTTCCTCCACTGCTATCCCTCCTGCTCTTTGAGCGATAGTCCATATCTCTCATCATAGACTACCTTCTTATCCAACAACTGCATCTCTCCTGACTCATTCAATACCAAAAACAATTCTCCGTCAAGCCAGTAAGAGGAATACCACTCATCCAAGTGATTATCCAACACCAGTTGTTCCAATGCCTTGATAACTTTATCAATATTCCATTTAGCCGTGAAATAACCAGGCAGAGAAACCCTGCATCCAGCGATTGCTTTCGCCAAGACAGAATCGGCCACACCGTCAATATGGACATCCGCATATTGTGACAGCCAGGGAACGGTATAGAACCTGCCATCTTCTTTCTTCACGACGACCAGCACTTCCAACGAATCTGCACTATCCCGGACCGTAGCCTCACCCCGCTTACCTGAAGCGTCATCTTTTACCGACACAGCCAGCCACTCGATAAGCGAATTCTTTTGTTTGTCCGGGCGCCTGATCTGAAAGACCGCCGCCTTGTTCTTTTTTGTCTCCAGGAACCCCTTATATTCAGTCAGGGCCTCATCACAGATCCGATGAATATCCTTTGAACCGCCCGCTGCACAAAGCCGGTCTTTCATCTCCTGCTCGTATCCTTGTTCATATGCCTGACGCACAAGCTGGACAATATCTTCCGGCATGTGGATCACATGTGGCAGGAATGCTTCTGTTTTTAATAACAGATACGTCCCATAAACAGCCTTCGATCCCTGCTCAAATGACGCCACCCCCTCAATACCCATGATGAAGCAGACAGCCTCACGCAGCTTGAACGGCCGCATCGTCTTTCGGTCGTGACGATGCAGACGCCCCATGCGCTGCAGCAGCAGATCCAATGGGCAGATATCCGTGAAAAGTACATCAAAATCTACATCCAGCGACTGTTCCATGACCTGTGTTCCCACAACGATGAGCTTCTCCGGACGCTGACGCTCTCCAGGCCCCAGCAGATCACGCAGTTCCTTTTCCTTTCGCACCCGGTCGCAGGCCAGGAACCGTGAATGGAGAAGCCGCACACACGATGTACCGAATTTTTCTTCCAGCAGCGCAGCGGTCGCCTGCGCCTCTTTGACGGTGTTCCGGATAACCCCCGCGCAGCCACCCGCCGATAAAAGACCCGCCAACCGATCCACTAGAGAATCTCCATCCATCACTTCTGTCCGAACATTGAGCTTCCGTCCGGAAGGCTGCGGCATATCTTCCTTGATTAGCAAACCATCTGTGTAGCTGATCAAAGGATAAGCATCAGTACAGGGCAGCTTATTCTCAAGAAAATCTTTAGATTCCATACGACTGGTATCTTGGACTGCCCTTCGTGAAATATATAGCTTTTTCTGCTTACTGCCCCATGCGCTCCTATACGCCTGCAGCAACTCATTCCTTCGATGGGGCGGCAGGGTTGCCGAAAGAACGACAACGGGTACATGGTAGGCCCCCAGCCACGACAAAACCAAATCCAGATAGCTGTTCATGTAGGCATCATAAGCATGGCACTCATCCAGGATGACCACCTTATTCGCCAGTCCCAAATGACGGAGTGCCAGATGCTTGCTTTTGAGGCCAGCTAATAGGACCTGATCAATTGTTCCTACCACAAAATCGGCCAGCAGACCTTTTTTGCGTCCACAAGTCCAGTCATTGACGATGACCTCCGGCCGGAATTGCGCCCATGGGCCACCCCCTGCCTCATCATCATAAAGATTAGAATCAAGTTTGATTCCAGCATAGTCTTCATTGAAGCCGGCTTTGCCATGCGCCAGGAATACCGAGCGGCTGTCCTGAGGATGCAATGCACGGATCCATTCCAGTATTCGTGGAAAAATACCGTCGCTTGTTGCCTGCGTAGGCAATGCGAAATAGACCCCGCTGAGTCCATAGCGTCTGGCCATTACCTCTGCTACGGCCAGTGCGGCCTCCGTTTTCCCCTCTCCCATAGGGGCTTCAATGATAAAAATTCCCGGATCTTTTGCCTGCACAGCCACTTGTACAGCATCATCCTGCATTGGCCGGGCCGTACGTTGGAATCGCCTGGAGTAGAGCTCCGTCCATGAGCAGTCATCAGCGAAGTCTCCCCCAGCTGGAAAATGCAAATTTCTCCAGGCAGCCTCTGCCCGTTCTTCTGCCGAAGGCACAACACTGCAAGAATAATCACGGGACAGCAAGGGAAAGTATTCCTGCCCGCTTGCCAGCCAATCAGCCATAATCAGGAAACCACTCAGCAATACCTGCGCAGGCACGGAAATATTGCCCCTTGGCATCCGGTCCAACCCCGACAAATCCAGTGCAAGGTGCAGCAGTTCTTTCCATACTTCTTCCCACGGGGCTGCACCAATACCTGTAAAGGACGGAAAATTTTCCACATGGCTGATTGCCATTGCACTATCTGGCGGCTTGCCATGATGACCACCAACAATGACAGCAAAACTGCGATCCAGTCCCTGACGCTCTAAAATACACTCCCCTACCAAACCATGCGGAAAATCCCTTGCTTGTACCGGGTTCATTGCTGACACAGGCAGTCCCTTGCTAGTTATTTCATCAACAATATCGCTAAAGCCAACCTTTGCTGCCTTGCTTACAAAGACTGGTGATGCCTTGCCTATGTCGTGGGCTGCTGCCATAAAGGCTGCGATTTTCCGGGCATAATCAAGCCGCATATCCAAGGATTGTCCAGCATCGCTCCCAAGGCCCGCAGCAATATCCATTTTTGTATGCTCCGGAAGCCAACGATCCCACAACAATTTTGCTATTTCCCCGGTATCCGATAAGTGCAGCCATAGCGGCAGCCAGTAATGACTCCCATCCGACGCTAATTTCCCCCATAATGACTGTGCTTCTCGTGAAAGTATCCGATGTTTTTCCATAACACTGCAGCCTCTTTCAAATCGAAATAATATTCCTTATTACTTCATCAATTTACCCAACACGCGATAAAGCTCATCGGGCTCGATTGGCTTAG
>CAZTAP010000182.1:0-5009 GCA_964611665.1 uncultured Selenomonadaceae bacterium
ACTTTGTTAATACCGAATCAAGATATAGAAAACTTCTGTGCCACGCTGCGGGCGGCGGGGCAGAGGGTGGTGTTTACCAATGGCTGCTTTGATATCCTGCATGCGGGTCATGTGCGTTATCTCACCCGGGCACGCTCCTTTGGCGACTGCCTGGTGCTGGGACTCAACAGCGATGCATCCGTGCAGCGGCTCAAAGGACCGACACGGCCCATCAATTCCGAACAGGATCGTGCTGAAGTCGTCGGCGCACTGAAAGCCGTTGACTACGTTGTGATCTTTGGCGAGCAGACCGCGGAAACGCTCATCGCGAAAGTGAAGCCGGCCGTCTATGCCAAAGGCGGTGACTATACGCTCGATACCCTGCCCGAAGCCAAAATCGTCCAATCCTATGGCGGCCGCGTCGAGTTCATCGACATGGTCGAAGGACGGTCGACAACGAATATCATCCGAAAAATACAGCAGTAGATGTCCGTATCATTTTATAACTGAGGTGGGTTTTTTGAGTGGCATAGATGTAACAACGCGGGAAATGCAGCGGGCGTATAAAAGTCATAGAAATGCTTATTGTTGTTTGAAGGAACAAGATATCGCAGATACAAATCCATCAAAGGGAATTATTTTGTTTTATGCAGTAGAGACAGGTTTAAAATTAGTATGGCTTAAGCGAAGAATGGCAAGGGATACATCTTGTTGGGACGCTCGATATAAGACACATAATATTAATTTTTACTTGAAGGAATTAAGAGCAGGTAGAAGTTTATTATTATCATCAACAATACATCTTGAAAATCGCAGGGAAAGTTCAAAAATTGAGCAAGAAATTCCAATTGGCGATTTGAATCAGGCTATGCGATATGGTGTGAAAATTTCGTTGGAACATGAGACAATTTTGCAATTGGAAAAGATTGTTTCCTGGATAGAGGAGGAACGGTGATTGAGATGGATTATATTACCTGGCTTGATGTAGACGAAAAAATAAAAGAGACTTTAGCCAAGGATGAAAATATGCGTAAAAGATGCAGCATCGAAGTATATCCTGATTATATCGATGTGGTGTATGATTGCCATGAATGCGAAACTGATTTAAAATGGCTATGGGATTTTTTTGAAGGATGTTTTGCTAGTTGGTTTGATTCAAAGAATAAAAAGGTTATTTTGAACCGCCCGGCAGGAGCTGAACAGTCTTTGACGATAGAGGCAGCTGGCGGCAGCGTTGAGCCATTGCAAATGAGGATTCGTCCTCTATTTAGTTCTATGGGAAATCTCTTGGAAAGTAGAAATGAAAAAATAAGGCCTTTAGAATTACCGGAAATTAAACAGCCGCAGCTTATGGCATTTTATTCTTTTAAAGGGGGAGTAGGACGTACTGTTCATCTTACTGCTGCTGCAGAGTCCTTTTTACAGCAGCATCCAGATAAGAAAATCTTAATTATTGATAGTGACATTGAGGCTCCAGGACTGACCTGGTGGGCACAAGAACAAAATGGAGGAGTTTTTTCCATATCCTTAATGGATCTTTTGGTGCTTGCTAATGATGACGATGATGATTATCGGGTAACGATTGAAACTGTGGCTGAAGAATTGCAAGAACAGATGCTGCGAATTGATGATCATGATGTGTATTTTCTTCCAGCCTTCAGGAGTATTAAACAATTATTATCTTTTCCAGTAAAACCAGAAAATTTTATTTCTGGAATCGAACGCACATGGGACTATTCTAAAGTTTTAGCAATGCTGGGTGAACGATTAAAGGTGGATTTTGTGTTTATCGATTTGAGAGCAGGTCTCTCAGAGCTTACAGCCCCTATTTTATTTGATCCGAGAATTCTCCGCGTTGTTGTGACGACAGCGTCTAATCAATCAGTTGAGGGAACCTGTCTGGTTCTGCATGAAATGCAGAAGATGAATGAGATTTTGGGCGTATCGATGAATAAGGATAGTCGATACAAAGATATTTTTTTGCTAACATCTATGTTGGATGATAATTTGAGACAAAGTGATCGTTATCGGAGCGTACAGGAAAAGTTGGCTTCAGCGTATATGGAAGAGGTGCAGCAGAAAGATGATGATTTACATGAACCTGTTGTGCTGCAAATGATGGAAAGAATCATAGATACAAATTTTGCACAAGGCTTATTGAATACGGCATCGCTCACAAGTCTCTGCAATAATTTACGGAATACGGATGTCCTTGCTAAAATGAGCAGTTTGTTACGTCAGGTCTATGAAGAGCCAGAACCGTTAATGGCAGAAGAAACTACGAAAACAGAAGTTGAATTGCAGGAAATCGAGAGACTTTGTATGGAAATGGAGTATGCAGAAAGTGGAACAGGGCGGGAATTTATGCACATTCCAGCTGTGGAGGAACTGGCAAAGCGTTACTTCAAAAAATTACCGAGTGTTGTATCTATGGGAAATAAAGGGTCTGGAAAAACATATTTGTTTTTGCAACTTGTACGTCTTGGACGATGGGGAGACTTTCTGCAGAAAATTTTGCCGGAAACTTCTTTACAGGATACCAGAAACGATGGTGCGTTGCTTTTTCCGTTTTTGTGTTCGGAGACATTGCAAGATAAAGCAATGGAATTGGTAAACGAACAACAGGAACGAGTGTTTATCGCGCTGGAGGCAGATTACAAGCTGCATCGGACGCAGGCAGCATTACGTGAGGAAATACGTACTGCACTGCAGCAGGGAAATACGCAGTGGAATTCTTTTTGGCTTGTGCAAATCGGAAAATCTCTGGGGATGCAGGAAAAAGAGATAACGCTGGAACGATTGCAGCGCTATCTGGAAAAACAAAATGTAATTTTACTTATTGATGGATTAGAAGATTTGTTTTCGAATGTTTATGAAAATGATGCAGAGGCGGCTGCTTTGAATAGTCTTTTAGGAGTAGCCGAGTTTTTACGTGAGGAACGAGAAAATCATCTGGGTTATATCTGTTTTGTGCGCAGCGATTTGGTGCGTGGCGTAAGACAGCAAAATTTAGGGCAGTATGAGAATCTGTACAAGGCATTTGAACTGAAATGGGATTTTGAGGAAGCTTTACGACTAGTATACTGGTTATATCAAAAAGGAGCAGCAGAGGACCCTGAATCTGGGGATAAGAATTGGAAAATCAGTGGAAGGAAACTTAGTGAAGAGTTGCTGATTCCTTTTTGGGGAAAGAAACTTGGAAAGAATACGTCAAGAGAAGCAGCTACGTCGAGGTGGGTACTGGGAGCATTGTCAGATTTTAATGGACAGATGCAGGCAAGAGATCTGGTTCGTTTTATTGGCAATGCTGCACGGCTTAGCAGTGAAGGGGCTATTACTTATCCAGATCGTTTATTGCAGCCCAAGGCAATTCGTGAATCTGTAAAAAGGTGCAGTCAGGAGAAAATAAAAGAAATTACGCAGGAGTATCAGAACATCAAGGAGATTCTGGTAAAACTGAAACGTCACGAATCTGATGTTACGCTGCCGTTTTCCAGGGAAGAATTGGGTTTGAGTGATTTTGAAATTAAAAAGCTGGAAGGTCTGGGTATGGTGAAAAAATTAGATGATAAGTATTATATGCCAGAGATTTTTCGAAATGGGTTTGGCTTTGCTTTAGAAAAAGGTGCCCGACCGAAGGTTTTGATGCTAATGAAACAGAGTTTGTAGTTAAGGAGTCGCAATGAAGAACATCATGGTGGTCAAGCTCAGTGCCATCGGCGATGTGATCCATGCTTTGCCAGTATCCTATGCACTGAAGGAAACCTTTCCGGAAGCGCGGGTGACCTGGGTCGTGGAGCCGCCGGCCTATGAGCTGTTGACCGATAATCCTTATATCGATGAAATCATTTTATTTGAAAAAAAGAAATTCAAATCCCTGGGCGGGTTCCTGACGAATTTTGGGCCGTTCAAACGCAGGCTGCAGCAGAATCAATACGATGCGGCGCTTGACCTGCAGGGACTTTTCAAATCGGCGGCCATTGCGTATCTGTCCAAGGCGCCCGTGCGGCTTGGTACCTGCAATATGCGCGAATGCAGCGACAAGGTAAGCCGTCCGGTCATCGGTCCGCACGCGCAGGGTCATATCGTCGAGCGCTATCTCGATGCGGCACGCGAACTGGGCTGCCGTGTGGACAAGGTCGTGTTCCCCATGAACGTCACGGCGCGGGATGAGGACCTCGCGGCACGCATCATGCAGCAGGCCGGAGCGGATATCGGCAACCCGTATGTCGTGCTGGCCGTCGGCGCGAACTGGCCGAACAAACGCTGGCCGACCAAATATTTCGCTGCGCTCAGCGACTGGCTGTACAGTCAGAAGCTCATCCCGGTCGTCATCGGCGGCGGAGTGCTCGATGCAAGCCTCGCCGCAGAAATCGAAGCCGCCGCAGAGATCCCGCCGGTGAATCTCGTGGGCAGGACGAGTCTCAAGCAGCTTGCGCATATCATCCGTCATGCCCGGCTCACGCTGGGCGGAGACACCGGCCCGGTGCATCTCTCTGCGGGCGTCGGCACGAAAACGGTCATGGTCATGGGACCGACCGATGCGAACCGCAACGGTCCCTATGGTCAGCTGGACAATGCCATCGAAGCAGACTGGGACTGCAAATACTGCTGGAAACGTGCCTGTCCGAAAGGCAGAGAATGCCTGGCCAGGATCTCTGTGGAGCAGGTGAAGGAAAAGATTATGTGTGTATTGAGGAACGGATGAAGTGCAGGAATGGAGGTCTGATTGTGGATTTGAAGCCGAAAAAGATACTCGTCATCGATCTTGCCTTCATCGGTGACGTGATTTTGGCGACGCCTGTGATGCGGGCCTTGAAGGAGGCCTGGCCGGAGGCGTCGATTGTCATGCTTACCGTGCCGCTTACGAAAGACGTGGCGGCCATGGATCCCTTCGTGGATGAAGTCATGGTCTATGATAAACGCGGCGAGCATAAAGGACTGCCGGGCATGCTGCGCATGGCAGGACGGCTGCGCAAGCGGCAGTTCGACCTCGCGGTATGCATGAACTTCGCGGTGCGCGGTGCAGC
>CAZTAP010000183.1:0-4992 GCA_964611665.1 uncultured Selenomonadaceae bacterium
AAATACTAGTATCTTCTTGACGAAAATTGTATAATGAAAAGTGTAAATAGTTTGAAAAGGCGGTGAGGTCATGGCTGGTGAGCAAAAGGGGGATATTTGGCATTGGGGATGGATTGCCGTCCTGATTGCTGTTTTGCTGCTTTCGCTGCCTTTTTCGGCAGAGGCTTCTGCGCGTACGGTGCGTGTGGGGTATTATATGTTTGATGGCTATCAGATGCAGGATGATGAGGGGCGGCGCAGCGGCTATGGCTATGATTTTCTGCAGGAAGCGGCGCGTTATACGGGCTGGCGTTATGAATACATCGGCTATACTTATGGCTGGGCCAGTCTGGAGAAGATGCTGGAGCAGGGAGAAATCGATTTGCTGACTTCAGCCCGAAAGACACCGGCACGTGAGCGGAGGTATCTTTTTTCCGCACCAATCGGTACGAGCGCGGGTATTCTGAGCGTGAAAAGCGGCAGCACCCGTCTGAACCCCGGAGATTATGCGAATTATAACGGTATTCGTGTCGGGCAGATCAAGGACAGCAGCATCAATGCGAATTTTCGACGCTTTGCTGAGGAGAAGGGCTTCACCTATGAAGCAGTAGATTTCCAAAATGCGGATGAGATGGATGCCGCTTTGCAGGCTGGCGGCATTGATGCGGTCTGCACCACGAACCTGCGCCGCGGCAAGAATGAATGGATCGTCGATCAATTTGATGAGGACAATTTCTATGCGATGCTGCGGCCGGATGAAATGGAACTCAAACTGGAACTGGATGCTGCCATCCGTCAGATGGATTTTTATTCGCCAGGCTGGCGCACGGTGCTTTGGAGCAAATATTATCGCCCTGATTTTGGCGAGCAGCTGTCTTTTACCGCTGAAGAAAAGAAATTTATCCGGCAGCAGGCGGGAAAGAGGCTTACGGTGCTGGTCAACCCGGATAATGTACCGTATTCTTACTTCATGAACGGCGAGGCCCAGGGCATTTTGCCCGAGATTTTGAAGGAGATTGCCAGGCGTACCGGCCTGCAGCTGGAGATCGTGCAGGTCACGGACCGGGCGGCGTATTTCACTGCTTTGCAGGAGCATGCAGCGGATCTTTGTCTGGATTGCTATTTTGCCTATGATAAGCTTGAAAAGAATGGGTATCGTTCAACCATTCCTTACTTTTCGACACCGCTTACTCAGATCAGCCGCAAGGATCTGCAGCATGAGCCGGTAAAGATTGCCTTGCTGCAGGATGCGGATTATGCAGAGTTTACAGCGCAGCTCACGGAGGACAAAATAATCACCTATTATCCTTCGCTTGCTTCCTGTGTAGCAGCTGTGCGCAGCGGTGATGCAGATGCAGCATATGCTTATCCGTATTCGGCACAGAAATATCTGGAGGAAGAGCAGATGGTGCCGCTCACGGCGACGCTTCTGCCGCAGTATACGATAAACTTTTCCATCGTTGTAGGAGCTGATGCAGATCAGCGCCTTTTGGCCATATTGAACAAGGCTGCAGCCAGTGTGCGGGGGAAAACCGTTGATGATATTGTACTGCGCCATTTTGAGCAGGACAGGCCGCAGCTTACCTTGCAGAGCCTGCTGTATCAGCATCCTTTTGCCGGAGCACTGCTCGCAGCACTGCTCGTTGTGCTGGTGAGTGCAGTGCTGTTCAGCCTGAGCCGTCAGCGTATGCTGCGTCTGATCCAGCAAAAGAATCAGGCGCTTCGTGAGGCTGTTCAGCAGGCGACTGAAGCCAATGAGGCAAAGTCACGGTTCTTGTCGGGCATCAGTCATGATATGCGCACGCCGCTCAACGGCATTCTGGGTTTTACACGTTTTGCCCTGAAGGAAAAGGATCCAGTCAGACAGCAGGAGAATCTGAAAAAAATCCAGCAGTCGGGTTCTGTTTTGCTGGAGCTTATCAATAATACGCTGGACTTATCCCGCATCGAAAGCGGGAAGTTCATTCTGGAACCAGAGTGGATTTACAGCCATGATGTCGTGGATAGTGTGCTTGTAGTGATCCGGGCAGCAGCAGAAAAAAAGCAGCAGAAATTCCTGACGGATCTTGTATGTCCGGTAAATGAGATGGTCTATGTGGACCGTCTGCGCATCCAGGAACTGTTCCTGAATCTGCTATCCAATGCGGTCAAATATACAAAAGAAGGCGGGACCATCTGGCTGAGGGTAAAGCATCTGCCGGAGAATGCGGATGGACATCGTCTGCAGGTCGAGGTAGAAGATACTGGCATTGGCATCAGCAGGGAATTCCTGCCCAGGCTCTATGAACCGTTTGCACAGGAACGTCAGATGGAAATGCGTATGACTACGGGCAGCGGCCTTGGGCTGGCCATTGTCAAGCGTATTGTTGATTTGATGCAGGGGAGTATCCGGGTGGAGAGTGAACTCGGCAAAGGGACGAAATTTATTGTCCGGCTGCCCATCGAGATACGGCAGCAGCCGCAGCAGAATAAGCAGACAGCTGAGCGCAGAATCTATGATTTCTCGGATGCAAAACTGCTGCTTTGTGAAGATAACCAATTGAACAGTGAGATTGCAGCAGCTTTGCTTGAGGAGAAAAATGCGCGGGTTGTCTGGGCGGAAAATGGGAAAATCGGGACGGAAATCTTTGCTAAATCTATGCCTGGAGAATTTGCAGCGGTCTTTATGGACATCCATATGCCGGTCATGGGCGGCTATGAGGCAGTAGCATGTATCCGCAGCATGAAGCGGCCGGATGCGAAGCGCATCCCAATCATTGCGATGACAGCAGATGCTTATGCAGAGGATGTAAAGAAATGTCTGGCCGCGGGAATGGATGCACATCTTGCCAAACCAATCGAGCCGCAGGAACTGTATGATGTGCTGCAGCGAATGCTGGATGGGAAAAAGGCAGAATAAAATGAGGACCATTTCTGGTCCTCATTTTATTCTGTGACGTATTGGACAAGTGTCTGATAAAGTTTTTGCGGATTGATCGGCTTAGTGAGCCGTGCATTCATGCCGGCCTCCAGACAGATATGCTCTTCTTCGTCGAGCGCATTTGCAGTGAGTGCGATGATTGGCAGGATTTGAGCATCTTCTCGTGCGTAGCTGCGGATTTTCATCGTGGCCTGCAGGCCGTCCATGACCGGCATGCGGATATCCATGAGGATGGCCGAGAATTCATTTTCAGCAGAATCCAGATAGCGCTGCACAGCCTCCTGACCGTTGCGGGCGCACACGACTTTCATGCCTTTGCTTTCGAGCATGAATTTCGTGATTTCCGTGTTGAGCTCGTGATCGTCGCAGAGCAGCAGTTTTTTGTTCCTGAGGATGGAAAGGTCTGTCTGGATGTCTCTGGCCAGTGCGCTTTTCTGCTCATTTGTTGCGATGCGGTAGACGAGGGTGACCTTGAAGGTAGTGCCTCTGCCCGGCTGGCTTATGCACTCGATCGTACCGTCGAGCATGTCTACGAGGCGCTTCACGATATAGAGGCCGAGCCCGGTGCCATCTGCCGAAATATGCTGGCTGTTTTCCTGCTCAAAGGGCAGGTACATTTTTTTCTGGAACTGCTTGCTCATGCCGCAGCCGTTATCTGAAATCGTATAAATATGCTGGATATGTGTTGAATCGAGTTCTTCGATATCGGTGATGAATTCGACTTTGCCGTTCTCCGGCGTGAATTTTACGGCGTTGGACAGCAGATTTACGAGGATCTGCGTGACATGGGCCTTGTCCATGATGAGGCATTCATTCTTGCAGCGGTTGATGCTGTGCTCAAAGACGATTTTTTGATCTTCGGCCTGCAGCAGGATCATATCCTCGACCTCGTGGATAAGCTGCTCTTCCAGTACGGGTTCTTCCTGTGTCTTCATTTTGCCGCTTTCAATCATGCTCGTGTCCAGCACATCGGTGATGATGCCCAGCAGATATTGGCTGGAATCCTGGATCTTGAGCAGATTGGTGCGGGCTTCGTCGGACAGTGTTGTCTGGTCCAGGGTGAGATAGGTAAGCCCCATGATGGCATTGAGCGGTGTGCGCATATCATGGCTCATGCGCGAGAGGAAGCTGTTCTTTTCTGCATTGGCTTTCTGGGCTTTCTGCAGGGCCTGCTCGATGCTGTCAATCTGGCGCTGGTCAGAGCGCTGCTTTGTTGTATCGACAAAGGTCATGACGAGGCCCAGAACCTTATTTCCTTCACCGCGGTAAGGCGAAATGCGCAGGAAGTAAGGCTTGCCGTTCACGGAGACGATATCGCGCTCAATCGGGATGAGCGTCGTAGCGACCTGCTGGGAAAGGCGGATGAGATCGATGTTCATGAAGTTGTAGGCGATGTATTGCAGCGGGCGGCCGACATCCTGTGCGAGCACGTTGAACTCTTCGGTGATATAGTTCGTGAATTTCCGGATATGCAGATTGGAGTCGATGAACATGATGCCGATGAGTGTAGTCGAAAGGAAATTGCTCATATCGTCGTTGAGCCCGGCAAGTTCATCGACTTTTTGCTGATATTCGGAATTTACGGTATAGAGCTCTTCATTTACGGACTGCAGTTCCTCATTGGAGCTTTGCAGCTCTTCATTCGCGGTGAGCAGCTCCTCGTTTGCTGCCTGCAGCTCCTCATTGACGGATTCGAGCTCGGTGATCGTGCGCTTGAGATCATCCTGGGTCTTATGCAGCTCCTGCTCAAGGTCTGCGATGCGCTGGGCGGCTACACGGTCGATATCATAGTGGATGGCGCCTTCCTGCGGGGCCGCTTCCTGCTGGCTGCTCAGCAGCACGATGGCCGTGAGGCCGGAAGGCTCATTGAACCGGTCCTTGAGCGGCATGGCAATGAGCGTGAGGGTCTGGGAACTTTTCTCACCGTTTACGCAGATATCCGTATAGACTATGCGCTGCTGCTTTTCACGTGCAGTCTTGAGCGCAGTGGACAGCGCGATGCGCAGATCCGGTGTGATCAGTGTGAAGATATCTGAGGTAAAGCGTCCCGGCGGCATGTGGATATAGTTGGAACAGTCGCCGAACAGATGGTG
>CAZTAP010000184.1:0-4965 GCA_964611665.1 uncultured Selenomonadaceae bacterium
AATATTTTTAGTGTAGCCGTACAATACCAGGAAAAACTTGGTTATATCGAATATGATGCAGCAGCAAAGAAACTGACGGTTGAGCTTCCGGATGCAGCGGCGAAGGCAGCAGCAGAGAAGTTCCTGTCCGAAAAGCATGAGATCCGCATTCCGCATGAGACCCTGCGGGATTTTACGACAGAGATCGTCGATCCGATGGCAGACATCCCGAGCTTCAAGCTTGCACTTACGAGACTTTGGGAAAACACCGATGTGCATGTAGACTGGAGCAGGCCTCTGGAATATGTAAAGGCGCATCCAACGTTGGAAACTACAGTGAAATGCAATTGAGGCAATCAGGGGAATTATGGAAAATCGTCCGGGCAGCTGGACGATTTTTTATTTGCCGAAAAAAAGGATTGCAGTAATTTGTCGGATGTGCTAAGATGAATTTGATAGGAAAGGCCCAATAAAACAGAATATTGCGGAAGACGATTGAACTGCTAGTCAGCTGTGAGACAGCTGCGCCAGGCAGGAAAACTCAGGCGAAAGCAGGAGACGGTCTGTTGGTTTTATATGGAAGTTTCGCAGATTTTCAATCTTTGTGCGAAAGTACAGAGAGGGATCGGCTGTGTGGAGACAACGGTGCTCAAGAAAATGAAACGAAAATATAGAACGAAAGAGGCGAGAATTATGAAAACCTTGCGGCAGATCCTTTTCTTAATGGTAACGGCAGCAATCGTATTCAGCGCTTCTCCGGCCTTTGCTTCCAGCCTTCAGGAAGACGTTCTGTATTATGTTAATATCGAGCGTCAGGCGAACGGCCTTCAGCCGCTCAGCTATAGCTCTGATCTTGGCAGGGCAGCAGAGATTCGTGCCAATGATGCAAGTGTGCTCTTTGCTCATCGGCGTCCGAATGGTGAAGATGTTAAATCTGTTTTGAATGGTGCATCCTATTCCTGGTTTGGTGAAAACCTTGCCGCAAGTGGAGTCTGTGATGCGCAGAAGATTGTACGGGCATGGATGGGTTCGCCTATGCATCGCACGAACGTTTTGAATCATCACTATACGCAGATGGGGTTGTCCTGCGTACAGGGATCAGACGGACATTACTACTGGGCATTGCTTCTGGCTTGCGAATAAGCTGTGAGTGCTGGGTTCATCCAGATTGGGACAAAGAAGCCGGTAAGGGCATAGGCTCTTACCGGCTGGTTTTTTATCAGACATCTTTGCTTCAAGGTTGCTGCCTGAAAGAAGGTGGACGGATGAGAATTGGATGGAAGAATCGGACGTATCGTTTGCTGGGAATATTTGCTGTGATGGCTTGCTTTTGCGGGCTGCTGTATTGGTATGCTGTGCCTGTGACGGTTGCAGAGCCTGTCGGAGTCCGACAGAATATACCGGAGACGGCTGCCGGAGAGGAACCAGCGAAAATACAGGAAAAATCAAATCAGCCGTTGCAGGAAACTGTGCCGGAACCAGAGCGTACAGAGGAACGTACCTCAGTGACCGGATCATGTGCAGCATCTGCAGCAGAGGAACTTCCTGCTATGGACATAGCCGAGGAACCAGCTCAGGAGGGATATGAGAGTACGATGGAGCAGTCACAGAGGATGGACATGGAGAAAAAGACTGTTCCAGCAAGTGCACAGACGCCAGACCCTGTTGCGCAGGATATCCTGCAGAGTCTGCAGAAAAAGGGGACAGACAGAAAAGACTATAAGGTATCCGAAACGGAGCCGGATGTCATTCTGGATATGGAACCACTGGCGCTCGGTCCATCTGAACAGGAAAAGGATATGAAGAAGCAAAAGAAAGACCTGGAAAAAGCAAAGCCGGCTGCTTTGGATAAGCCAGTAAAGGCGAAGAAGGCGCCGGAATGAAGTGAAGATGCGGGAAAAACCTGATCAAGTCCGTTTGGTCAGGTTTTTTTGTGGATTTTTCGTGAATATATAGTCCCAGAAAGACGTAATAAGAGAGACTTTTTAATAAAATTAGAAGAAAAAGATGAAAAATAGGACAAAATAACTTGCTGGAATTGGCTAAATGGTACTATAATAAAAAAGAACGAAGGCTTGCCATACTGTGGGTTTATGACAGACCTGGTGAAGAGAAAGCTTTTCAACATTATAGAGAGATGGTGAAAGTTGAATGAAAAAAAGAATGAAAAGTGCGAGATGCGTGCTTGGTCTGGCGGCAGCTGTTAGCTTGTTGAGTATGTCATCCTATGCGCAGGCTGCGGATCCCGGTGTTTTGAATGTTGAACCGCCGACAGCCGGAAGGCTTTTGAACGACATGAACCAGAAGAAGGATCAGACAGCAACTGCGCCGGGAGCCGGAACGGTTGAAGTCGTCAATGACACAAAGCCTGAGCTGAAGGTGTCGGATGAAATGCGCGTACAAGTCAATGATTTCAAGATTACCGGTCAGATGGTCTGCCCGGAGGAGAAGCTGAAGGCGATGATTGCCGACAGTAAGGGGAAGCTGTTATCACTTGCTGATCTGAAGAAAAATGCAGATAAGCTTACGGAATTCCTTAAGGCACAGGGCTATATGGCGGCAAAGGTGTATTTGCCGGTACAGGATATCAAGGGCGGTGTAGTGGAGTATGCTGTCCTTGCTGGAAAGATTGGCGAGATTGAGGTTCATAATGGCACGAATATTCATCAGACGGTTATTGACCAGCAGCTGCAATGCCTGAAAAAAGGCAGCTATATCCGGCAGGATTCGGTTGAACGTGCAGTCTGGCTGCTCAGTGATCTGGCTGGTGCTGATGCAAAGGTTACGATTGCCGCGGGCAATGAGCCGGGGACATCGAAGCTTACGTTTGATCTGAAGCCGTATTCGGGCAAAAATGGACTTTTTTATATTGATAACTATGGCAGCCGTTCTACAGGCTACAATGAATATGGCATCAGCTACGATTTCCTGAACCCGGTTCATGAGGGTGATCATCTTGCACTTGACTTTATCACGACAGGGCGCAATCTGAACAATGGCAGTATCAATTACACCATTCCGGTATGGAAAGACGGCCTGACGGCGAATCTTGGCTTCAGCAGCCTGAGCTATCTGCTCGGTGATGTATACAGCGATCTCGATGCGGTGGGAACAGCCAAGGTTTATCGCTTTGGTTTTGACTATGCCATCCAGAGAGCTGAGCGGCACAATCTTTATGCGGCTCTGCATGGCGAGCATAGCATACTGCAGGATGAATATCGTAACCTGCCGACGGTGGGAACCTATAGTGACAAGCAGAGCAATGCGGCGATTCTTTCTTTGTATGGCAATGAAAGGGATTCCAAGGGATCGACAAACTGGCGTGTTGACTATAAGTTCGGTACGCTGACCTTTGGTACGGCGAACACACATACCTATTTCGACGGCGCGAATACAGAGGGCAGCTATTCGAAAATCAATGCGAATGTCCTGCGCCGTCAGTCCATCAACAACAGACTGGAGCTTTGGCTGTCAGCGCGCGGACAGTATTCCAGCCGCAACCTTGACTCCTATGAGCGCATGTCTCTGGGCGGCGTAAGCGGGGTAAAGGCTTATCCGCAGGGCGAAGCTTCTGGTGATATCGGCTATTTCACACGTGCAGAGCTTCGCTGGATGCTGCCGCTGAAAAAGCAGGATCAGGGTCTGTATTTCAAAACGTATCTGGAGCATGGTGCAGTACGGGTGAATAAGAGCGGTTCTGATGATGGTACCAATTACCGCAAGCTGCAGGGCATTGGCGTTGGCCTGCGCTGGGAGCGCAGGAATGACTGGTTTATCGATACGGATTATGCATGGCGTCTTGGCGCTCAGCGCCCGACCTCGGATTCCAGCCATTCAAACGGCCATTTCTGGATTCGCGGCGGCGTTTATTTCTGATGCAGCATGGGCAGGCTGCTGGTTCAAAGATGAGCCGGCAGCCTGTCTTTTTTCTGGACGACAGCAGGAAATTATCCTGAACAGCAAAAAATCTAGGATTATTATCCTAGATAATGTAAATTGTCTAATGAATAATTAATTTTTCTTGATAAAAACAGGAAAAATGTCTTGTGTTATTCGATTGGAAAGTACTATAATAAGGGGTGGAAGTAGATTTTTATAAAGCGTGGGCACTCTGCTTGTGTGGAAGCGGGCTGTACCACATACTGGCTGATTAAGGCCAGGGCTCATAAAAACGAGTGAGAAAGGAAGTTTTTATATGCAGAAGAGGATTCGGCGCAGCTGGCAGCAAAAGGCTGCCATCATCGCAATGGCGCTTTTTTCAACAACCTATGCGAGTACAGTCTATGCACTGCCGCAG
This sequence comes from uncultured Selenomonadaceae bacterium, assembly GCA_964611665.1. Lineage (GTDB taxonomy): Bacteria > Bacillota > Negativicutes > Selenomonadales > Selenomonadaceae > CAZTAP01. The sequence goes on from CAZTAP010000184.1 coordinate 4,277, forward strand.
AATGGCACAGTGACTTCAGGAGCAGCAACTGTCAGCTCAGAATCAAACACGATGACGGTCAATCAGTCTACCGATAAGGTTGCGATTGATTGGAACAGCTTCAATATCAATAAAGGAGAAAGCGTAAACTTTGCACAGCCTTCGAATACTTCGATTGCCCTGAACCGTGTGACGGGCAGCAGTGCTTCAGCGATTAACGGCAGCCTGAATGCAAACGGGCGGGTTTTCCTCATCAATCAGAATGGTATTCTGTTCGGGCAGGGATCATCCGTCAATGTTGGCGGGCTGGTAGCATCGACCCATGATATAAGCAATTCAGATTTCGAAAAGGGAAGCTATACCTTTGCTGGCTCGTCTGCTGCAGCTGTGAAGAATGCGGGCAAGATCAACGCTGAAGGCGGTGTGGTTGCCCTGCTTGCCAGTGATGTCGAGAACTCCGGTACGATTACGACGAAGAGCGGAACGACGGCACTTTTGGCTGGCTCGAATATCAACATCGACTATACAGGATCAGGCAAAATCAACTTCACGGTCAACAAATCGATTGCTGATGCCAAGGCGCTGAACTCCGGTACCATTCAGGCAGATGGCGGCTATGTGTATATGACTGCACGCGATGCAAGCACGACGCTCAATACCGTAGTCAATAATACCGGCGTGATCGAGGCAAAGAGTCTGAAGAACGTCAA
>CAZTAP010000185.1:0-4882 GCA_964611665.1 uncultured Selenomonadaceae bacterium
GGGGAGCTCTTTCGGGAAGTGCAGCCCGATGCCCTTGCTGTCTGCGAGATGGCGTGCAGTATGCAATGCGTCGCTCAGTGCGTCGGTCAGGTTGATCGGCGCTTTTTCTATGACAAAATCAATGTTTTGCAGGCGTGTAAGCTCCAGCAGGTCGTTGACGAGGCGCTGCAGATGGATGATATTGCTCATCATTTCCTGCAGATAGGCGCTTTTCTCCGCGGGCTCCGTGATGAGTCCTGCCTGCAGGACTTCGAGGGAACCGCGCAATACCGTGATCGGTGTGCGCAGTTCATGGGAAATGTTCGTGATGAAGTCCTGCCGCATCTTGTCGAGGCGGCTGCTTTCCTGGGATGCCTCGTCGAGGCGCAGGGAAAGCTGATCGAGGCTTCTGGCAAGTGAGCCGATTTCGTCATCCTGTTCGATGCCGGTCTGAGCCGTATAATCGCCGGCTGCCAGGCTGGCGGCTGTCGCCTCCATGCGCTGCAGCGGCTGGATGAAGCGGCGTGCGAGCAGGATGGACAGAGGAATGGACAGCAGGAAAGCAGTCAAAAGGCAGATGGCCAGGATGATGAAGCCGCCATGCTCGGCCTTGTTCATATCGTTCAGATTGCGGTGCAGCAGCAGAGCTGCAACGATGCTGCCGTTTTCATCGCGGATCGGTGCTCCGGCGGTTACCGAAGGTGTACCAAGTGTCTTGCTGAAATTCTCGCTGACCGGAACGCTGCCGCTGAAAACCTCATCGATGACCTCAGAGGCCTCGGGAGGCAGTGCATCATAGTCAGGCGCCGAGCTTTTGCCATGCTGGTAAAGCTCGATGGTGCGGGCCTGTTCATCGACAATCCAGACTTCGCTCTGGGCGATTTCGTCGAGCATGCGCAGGGAATTGCGCATCATGCCATGGTGCATGCCGCTGCCCATACCGCTGCCATTGCCCATGCCGGACATGTGCTGACCATGCTCGGCCTCGAAGTCCGGCATTTTGGATATCGTATCCGCCATGGAGATGGCGCGCTTTTTCAAATCCGATGCATGCAGGCTTTTGCTGTAGTGCATGAAAAGCATACTGAACAAAATGCCGATGATGAGCGCGAAGCCCAGCAGGGTAATGGAAAAATAGAGAATCAGGCGCTTGGTGATTTTGTGTTTCATGAGCTCACTTCCTCAAAGCTGTAGCCGACGCCCCAGACGGTCTTGATCTGCCAGTCCGGGTGCGGGACGGCATCAAGCTTGGCACGCAGCCGTTTGATATGAGAGTCTACCGTGCGTGTATCGCCATCATAGTCATAGCCCCAGAGGCTGCTGAGCAAATGCTCGCGGGAAAATACGCGGCCTTTGTTTTCGAGCAGCAGGCCAAGGATGTCCAGCTCTTTTTTGGTCAGTGAGATGGACTGGCCGTTGATCTCTGCCCGGCAGTCATCGAGATCGATCTGCAGGGTATGGAAAGACAGACGATGCCCTGCGGCATCCTCCCTGCGCTCAATGCGCCGCAGCACGGCCCGCACGCGCGCCATGACCTCTGCGGTAGAGAATGGCTTGACGATATAGTCGTCGGCACCGATGTCGAGCCCCATGATGCGCTCGAAATCCTCGCCGCGTGCGGTGATCATGATGATGGGCAGATTGGAGCCCTGCCGTATCTCCCGGCAGACAGCGAAGCCGTCCTTTTTGGGCATCATGACATCCAAAAGCAGGATATCATAGTCTTTTTTCTGCACCGCTGCAAGCGCAGCTTCCCCGTCATAGACTGTATCGACGGCAAAGCCCTCGTGTTTGGCAAACTGGGATAAAATCCGGGTGATCTGTTCGTTATCGTCAGCAATAAGCATCGTTGGCATGGTGGGACCTCCTTGATTTTTTATTTATTATAGAAGAAAGATGTGTTTTATTTGTGACGGAAGTGAGGGTGCGCAATGTCCGCTTTGTGTCCAAAAAAATTTGCAAAGACACAACTTTGACACAAATGCCTGCTATGATAGAACCATAGAAAGTTACAGGAGGCAAACATCATGAAAAAAAATTATATACTGGATATCATCCTGTTCATCGCAGGGCTTGTTTGTATTTTGACGGGGATTGTGCTGGACTTCCATCTTTTCAGCGGCGGCCGGGAGGCGAAAATGTTCATTACGGACATCCACATCTATACGGGCTACACCATGGGCATCGGCCTGCTGTTCCATCTGGCATGGCACATGGGCTGGATCAAAAATGTCACCAGACTTATGTTTGGCAGCAAAAATGTAAAAAACAGCGAAGCATGACATACTTTTGTCATATTTGTCTGTTATCATAAAAACATAAAGAAGAACAGCATAGCTGATAGGAGGAGATTTCATGAAAAAGAAAATCGCAGCGCTGGCTGCAGCTGTTATGATCGTATCAGCTCTGCCTGTGCTTGCAGCAGAGTCCGCGGATGACAACAACACGTCATCGAATGCACCATATTGCTGGAACAATCCAGATGGTAATGGCTGTGGCGGTCCGTGTGGCAATCAGCAGGGGCAGGGAGGACATCACCGCGGCGGGTGCTGGCGGCAGTAAGTGAAGAAAAAGGGAACTGCATGGGCAGTTCCCTTTTTTTATTTCGGATTGTACTCGACGATGCGCAGATCCTTGTGCTCGTTGAGATCGATGATTTCCTCCTGGCTGATGCGGACCAGCGGATGGGCCGCATAGTCTTCCGGGTAGCTTACGAGCGTTCCCTGCAGGCCGTTGCTCAGGGTCACGGTGGAGCCCAGGAAAACCTTTTTGATATGGACGAGGAAAGGAACACAGACAGCAGGATCCAGCCTGGTGAACATATCCTGTGTGATGCGCGCGATTGCGGCAAACGGGGTTTCCTTCACATAGCCCTCGCGTTCTGTTGTGATATTGTCATAGAGATCAGCAAGCGCGATGATCCGGGCATATTCGTTGATATCCCCGGCGGAAGAGTTGAACGGGAAGCCGCTGCCATCCATGCACTCATGATGCTGCAGCGCTGTGAGCTTCACGCCATCGGACAGATCGTTTTTGCTGCTCAGGATATGATGGCCGTCCATTGTATGCTGCATATAGGCTTCGAGGTCATCGCCCTTGAGCGTGTTGGTATTCTTTTCAAGCAGCCGTGGTGTGAACTGGGTTTTGCCGATATCATGCAGGAAGCCGGCGAGGATGATATCGCGCGTCTTCTCAGCCGGGAAATTCATCCATTTGGCGATGACGCCGCTCATGATGGACACACGCAGCGAGTGATTGTAGATATCGTTCGCCAGATGATTCAGCTCGTAGAGATAATCAACGGCACCGCTCTGCTTTGACATTGGAGCCAGCGTATCCTTGACCATGGCATTTGTCTTGTCCATAGGCACATGGCCGTTTGCGGCAGTAGCATCGAAAATTTCCTGAGCGGTATGTACGACTTCCTTATATTCGGAGACAAAAGCATTGCCGCGGTTGAACATGGCTTCGACGTTCTGATAGTTTGTACTGAGCTCATACTCATCCTTTACATAAACGATGGGAACGTTGAGAAAACTCAGCCGGGTAATATGCGCTTTGGACAGCAGCGTGTTCTCGGACAGTACGACAACCATGTCGTCGTTGAGAATAGTGCGTGCCAAAGTCATCCCGGGTTTCAAGTCTTCGACAGAAACGGCTCTCAAGATAATTCCTCCTTCTCCTAACGAACATATATTACTTATTAATTCTCCAAAAAACAAGATTTTCCTACTTATTTAAATAAAAAAGCAAGAAATCCTGCTGGACAGAGAAAATGATTATGATACAATGGAACAGTAAGGGAAAATATTCTACAAGATAATGATGGAGGTACAGCATGAAGGAGTATAAACCGTTTAAATCAGGTAAGGTACGTGAGGTCTATGACGCAGAAGACAGTATCATCATGGTCGCTACGGACCGCATTTCAGCGTTTGACCACATTCTGAAGAATCAGATCACGGAAAAGGGTGCGATCCTCACCCAGATGTCCAAATTCTGGTTTGACTACACAAAAGATATTTTACCGAACCATATGATTTCGGTTGATCATAAGGAAATGCCGGAATTCTTCCAGCAGAAACAATTCATCGGCAATAGCATGAAATGCCAGAAGCTTACGATGCTGCCGATGGAATGCATCGTCCGCGGCTATATCACAGGCAGCGGCTGGGAAAGCTATCAGGAAAACGGCACGGTCTGCGGCATCAAGCTGCCGGCAGGTCTGAAGGAATCCGAGAAGCTTCCGGAACCGATCTTTACGCCGAGTACGAAAGCTGAGCTCGGGGATCATGATGAGAACGTTACCTTCGAACAGGGTGTAGAATATTTTGAGAAACAGTTCCCGGGCAAGGGCCGCGAATATGTGACCAAGCTGCGTGACTATACGATTGCGCTCTATAAGAAATGTGCAGAGTATGCACTGGCTCACGGCATCATCATCGCGGATACGAAATTTGAGTTCGGCCTTGACCCGCAGGGCAATATCATCCTTGGCGATGAGATGCTCACACCGGACAGCTCCCGCTTCTGGCCGCTCGAAGGCTACAAAGCAGGCCAGTCCCAGCCGTCTTATGACAAGCAGTTCGTACGTGACTGGCTCAAGGCAAACCCGGACAGCAGCTATCTGCTGCCGCAGGATGTCATCGACAAGACCATCGAGAAATACAAGGAAGCCTATCAGATGCTCACAGGCAAGCCTTTCCAGGTATAAATGGACGAATCAAAAAGCCGCTGCAATCGCAGCGGCTTTTTGATTCGTCTGAACTCAGTTCAGTTCATGTTCCATATTGTCCTCTTCGTCTTCTTCATGACGGTGCGCAAGATAAAGATTCGTTTCCTTGACGATGACGCCGGAAAGCGCGATGAGCGCGATGAGGTTCGGGATGGCCATGAGGCCGTT
>CAZTAP010000186.1:0-4875 GCA_964611665.1 uncultured Selenomonadaceae bacterium
GAAAGCGGCACACGCTGCTTCTTCCCCGTTTCCGGATCCTTATCCGTCTTGTACAGGAAAAGATCCTGATTGATGCGCTGGTCATTCTGCAGGATGAAACCCCAGAAATCCACCTTGGAGGTTCCCCTGCGTGCATGCAGTCCGATACCGGTCGTCAGATACTGCTCGCTGTTTTCCCGCTTGTATTCCAGATAAAGGTAACCCGTACGATCCTCATAATTGCTGATTTCCTTCTCTCCGAGCAGATAGTCTTCGATCCGCCTGGAGCGCGAGCCAAAACTGTCCAGACGATCTGCACGCTTGATACCATCGAGCAGAATCGTAATCAGACTCTGCATCGTCACCGACTTCCCTGAGCCATTGCTGCCGCGCAGCAGCAGCCTGCCGCCTGCAAACTCAAACTCGGCTTCATCATAATACCAATAATTCAGGATACCCGCCCGATTCATCTGCCATTTATTTACTCTCACTCGTTTTCCCCCTCATTTCATAGTCCTCCGGATATGCACCGCTTACCCGGAACAAGGCAGGTAAAAGATGGATGAGCTCCGTTTCCCGCTCAAATCCAGCCATTCCCCAGGAAAGCATCTCCTCTAAAACCGTATGGGTCAGCCGCTTGCCGCCCATCTCACGAAATTCCTTTGTCCAGCCGCTGCCATACCGCTCTGCAAGTCTCTCCAGAAACTGACGGAATTCATGCAGGCTCAAAATCTTTTTGTCCTGCCAATTCTCCTGTTCACGAAATGCACTGGAAAATTGCAGGATAACATCATGCACACCGCGCATGCGATATGGAAAAATATCATTGAACCAGGTACTGCGTTCATAACTCACTGCCATTGCCGTATCCTGGTACAGTTCCAACTCAAGATCGAAAAGCTCGTTGATCTCCTCATTGAGCCTGTTTGCCATATTCCGCAGATAAACGAAATCCTCCTCGCTCTCCCGCGTCCGATAATATACAGGCTGCAGGAGCAGACTGCGATAAATACGATTGCGTTTGCGGCGCAAAAGCTCCGGAGCCTCAGCCGCTCCGCCCAGAAAGTCCATGCGGCAAAGATCTTCTGCTGTCCGATAGTCCTGCAGTTCCCGCGGATAGCTGCGCAAAAAACAACGTGCAAGAATGGTCACCTCATACAGTGCTTCACCTGCCAGCGCGCCCTCCTGCATCCCTGCGCGCAGGAACGTCTCGCTTTCATCCTCAACAGCCCGCAGGACCTGGATATCCAGCAGATAATGGATGACGCGGATCAGTGCCTTTCGCCAATTATATGACTCCCAATTCAGCTGCTCAACAGACTCCTCCTGCGGATAATAGCTCAGCAGCGCCTCACAAAGATCACTGAGCAGGAACTGGCCGTCTACTTCCTGCTCCTCCAGAAAGGCCATCGTGCAGCAGAGCAGAACATAGTCCTCAGGAGACTGCATCTCCGCGATGCCCATAAATGCCTGCGGCTTCGCTGGTATCTTCTCCAGCTTATAATAACGCGCGTTGACCAGAAGCGGCCAGCCGCACTTCTCACGGAAATATTCACGCAGACGTTTTTCATAACGGCGGATCAAAAAATACTCTTCCGGCATCTCACGGCGCAAAATCCATTGCTTCTCCAGCAGCAGCTCAGCAGCCTGCCGAAGTTCTTCTTTCTCTTCTTCTGTTTCCATTCGTCAGACCACCTCGCCTTTCGTTACCTTGAGTTTCATGGCTGGCAGCAGGAATTCTCCATCTTCGCTCTTAAGACAGATGGTCCGCTTTTCCCTGCGATTCCAGACCAGCTGTACGACCCGTCCGGTCTCCGTCTGGATCTCATGCGTACGTTGCTGCATGCAGCGCGTGATCCAGCCCAGGAGCGTCTTGCGCACCTCCATGGAGATGACGGGCAGGCGCTCCAGCTCGATCTCACCGTCAACAACCAATGCATCAAGCAGCGCATCATGCTTTGCGCGTTCAGCAAGATAGGCACGCAGCGTCTCAGCCTTCTTCTCCCGCTGGTCATGGATTGCTGTCTGACGCGTACGCTCCCGATACGTATTGACCCGCGGCTTGACCTCTACCACAGATGGCTCCTCATCCTCAATACGCACATCCGGTGAATCGCTGTTACGCGGCTGTACGAAAAAATGCCTCACACCGGATGCGCCGAAGAGTGCCGAGCCCAGTTCATCTGCTGCTGTTTTGTCCCTGCAGCCCGCAAACCATTTCGCAAGATAGAGATAATCCGTCTTCCGGCTGCGCAATGCCTGATGCTGCTCCGCCAGACGCTGTGCAAAACGCGTGATGCGCCGGATGGTCTCCATTGTTTCCGCATACAGTACCTGCAGCTCACTCGAATGATAGCCCGTTCCCATGAACCACTCCTTCATGACCGTATAGCTCTCACGAATATCCTCAAGGTATTCTTCCCGGCTGCGCTGCTCACCAAGACGGGGAATCTGCCGCTGATAGTCAGCAAGCCGGGCAAAAATCTGCTCAAGCTTCACCGCATCGCCCTCCTTGAACAGCTGCTCGATCTTCAGGGATGAACGCTGCAGACCGAGCACGAAGCTCTGCAGATACTGGCTGAATTTATCCTTATAAATAATGAATTCGCTGGTCTGCATGCGTTCCTCGACCTTCGCACTTTTCAAATGTGCCAGATAATCAGAAGCGTTCTGCACCAGTGAACTAAAGAAATGCTGCAGATCCTGCCAGGTCTGGTTAAGCTCCGCCGGCTCGATGCTCCCGCCCTGCTCGATAATTTCCTGCAGGGCATGCAGGATGCGGTCGAACTGTGTCGTTTCAAGCGAGCCGCCAAACTCCTCGCCAATCGACTTCAGACGCTCAACCATACGCTCGATCTCCACGGTATACGGCGTACATTGATAGCGGAATTTGCGCCGCTTGAAATCCAGGATACTGCGTGCACGCCCTGTTTCCTGATGCGGCTTCAGATTATTCCATTCTACAAGCTGCGCCAGATCCTGTTCCAGCTGTTCGAAGCTGTACTCCTGAAAATGAACATCCTCCCTGAGCTTATGATAGATTTCTTCTGGGTAAACATAGGTCTGCATATGCTCATGTTTTTTATAACAATAATGGACAATCGCCCGATACCGCCAGGTATTTTCCTGGTTCAGATAGGCTGTCTCTGTAATTCTGCGAAAATCATTCTCTTCCATCGGGTTCCCCTCTCCGCACTATTTCTAAATTCTCCACTGTATAAGCTTTTAATCCTTCACTGTTTCAGGAACTCCAACACCTTTTCCCGGAAACTCCGGTAGTACGGTTTTTCCATCAGCATAGCATGCGCAGCTCCCTCAACGATTTCCAGCCGCGATTCCTTGTTTGGCAGGCTCTCATATGCCTCACGGCAAAGCGCCGGTGATACATAAGGATCCTTTGAACCTGCAATGATCAGCACAGGCGCCTGAATGGCAGCCGTCGGAATCAGACGATTGCTCTTTGCCACCAGCAAATCACGCCGTCCGCCATTCGGGCTGCTTTCCCGATCATAGCGCCAGCAGTTTGAAAGGAACGTATCTGCTGCCCCTGTTTCTGTGATTGTCTCATCCATCGTCCCATCCGGCTTCATCTGAAAATCACTGGCTGCATGCAGCCAGCTATTCGCATGGAAAGGCTCCGTAACCTCCTGCTCCCCAAGCCCCGCCACGATTGGCGCATAAAGCACCAGCCGTTTGACAAGCTCCGGATGACGCGCTGCAAACCTGCCGCTCGTCACGGTTCCCCAGCTCCAGCCCAAAACATCCATACGCTGCAAGCCATGGCGGGACAAAATCAACTGCACTGCCGCCCGGATATCCTCAGCCGCATAGTCTGAATCCGGCTGAAAGCCGTCCACCACTGCACCAGACTCACCAAAGCCAGCAATGTCAAGACGCCATACCTCGAATCCATGGCCTGCCAGAAAACGGGCAAAGCTATAGTCCTTATAGTTCACATCAAATTCATGGGAAGAATACGTAACCCCGTGAATCAAAAGAATCGGCTCCTTTTGCTGCCCATCCTGAAGCGCATAGCGCTCCAGGTGCAGTGCAATGCCAGCCCGTTCCAGCGGCACAGCCTCTTGCAGCATCTCTGCCGCCAAAGCCTGCCCGGAAAGCAGGAACAGCACACAGAGCATCAGGCCGGTTACATAGATGCGTTTAACATGATCTCTCAACATTGATTATCCCCCTTTTTCTCATAATTGACCATCAGGGGCCATCCCTGATCTGGCCACGCTCTTACAAAAAAGCCCAGCCAAAAGCAACCAGCAGTGCCGGCAAAAGATTTGCCACACGCACCTTCGGCCCCCAAATCAAATTCACCCCGACCAGGAAAATCAGGATATTGCCTGCATACGACAGATTGGACATTGCTGCATCGGTAATCAACGGACTGAGCAGGCCAGCCAGCAGCGTCATCCCACCCTGAAAAATCCCCACCGGAATCGCGGAAAAAATACAGCCCTTCCCCAGAGCTGCGGTCATCGTCATTACAATGATCAAATCGAGTACAGCTTTGGCGGCAAGAATTGAATAATCCCCATGAAGGCCATCTTCGATTGAGCCCACAACAGCCATTGCCCCAATACATACCGTCAGAGAAGCAAGAACAAATCCATCAACAAAGCGGGTATCCGACTCGTTGCCGCTCCGATGCCGCAGCCACTGTCCGAACCTCTCCATTCTGCGGTCAATATCAATCCATTCGCCAAGCAATGCGCCTAGGGCAAGTGAAAAAATCATCATCATTGTACCAGCTGACACAATCGTTCCATTTTCAATATGCAGCATTTGCTGCAGTGCACCACCAATGCCGATAAAAAGCACCGCTGCCCCGACAGCTTTCAGCAGCGTTTCCTGGCACCGCTTTGTTATACGCCGGCCAAAAGTCAG
>CAZTAP010000187.1:0-4854 GCA_964611665.1 uncultured Selenomonadaceae bacterium
CTGCCGGCGTCGTTTATCGCCAGCTTACGACAAAGCTGACAGAGCTTCCCGTGAGTTTTATTCCGCCGGAGGAGTAATTTCTTGACAGAACGGCCAGGAATGCTTGCTATTCCGCATGCTTCTATGGTAAAATGAAAAGAAGAATTTTTTTGGATAGTCGAGGAGGTCCAGACGTTGCTTACGATTTTAATGGTTTTTGATGCGCTCGTCGCGGTCGTTCTTATTGCTTCGGTTCTCGGACAGCAGCCGAAATCCGCTGGTATGGGCGGCTTTGGCGGCGGTGGGGATACCGTTTTCAGCAGCAAGGCAAGAGGAATGGATGCGCTGCTCGCGCGTGTTACCGTTGTTTTTGCAGTATTATTTGCGATAATCACGCTGGTTATTGCAAAGATGACGATGTGAATTTTGAAGTCAGGCGTTCTCTATCCATGCGGAAAGGGAACGTTTTTTATTTTCGCCGTACAGGGGTGCGGCAAAGGACGTGAATGCGATGATTATCAAGGGAGCAGAGCCGTTTTTTCTGCCAGGCGGGCCGCATGGTGTGCTGCTGATCCATGGATTTACCGGGATGCCGGCAGAAATGCTGCTTTTGGGAAGATATTTGCAGGAAAAAGGGTTTACGGTGCTCTGCATGCGTTTGGCCGGGCATGGTACGACGCCGGAAGATATGGCACATACGGATGCCGCGGACTGGTTCGATTCCGTCTGTGATGGCTATGCGATCCTGTCAGGCTGTACGGAGAAAATATCGGTTGTTGGTCATTCTATGGGCGGCCTGATGGCACTTATGCTGAGTGCGCAGAAGGAGATTTACCGGACTGTGACTTTGGCAGCACCGATTTTTATCGCGGAGGAGCGCGGCCTGCAGTTCCTGCCTTCGCGCGGCGAGGCCCTGGGGAAATATGTACCGAAGCGCCGCAGGCATCTGGCTGATGTGCCGCCTGCCTGCAATGTGACCTATCGGAAAATGCCGCTGATTTCTGTGCATGAGCTTGTAGACTTCATTGAAGCGACGAAAAGAATCCTGCCGCAGGTGCGGCAGCCGCTATTGATCGTGCAGAGCCCGAAGGATCATACGGTGCAGGCAAGAAGTGCTGATTACTTATATGAGAAGGCCGGATCTGAACAGAAGGAGATTTTCTGGCTCAAAGAATCCGGACATCTTGTGACAATAGATTGCGAGAGAGAACTCGTATTTGCCAGGACGGCAAAGTTCCTGGCGGAATAGAAAGGAAGAATATGGAAGAAAAGAAAGCAGTTCCGCGCGAGGATTATTGCTTCGCCTGCGGCGAGGCGAATCCAATCGGACTTCATTTGAAGTTTGAGTTTGTGGGGGATACGTTTACGACAAAGAAGACACTGCCGAGGGAATATCAGAGCTACACGGGAATCGTGCATGGCGGTATCATTACGACAATGCTTGATGAGGCTATGGGCGGCTATTTGTATAAGAGCGGCAAAAAGGCAGTGACAGCCCGGCTGGATGTGCGCTATCGGAAGCCTACGCCAGTGGGGGAAGAGCTCACGATTACGGGATGGGTCGAGTCCCAGCGGGCGAATTTTGTCAATATGAAAGCAACGATTGCTTTGTCAGATGGTACGATAACAGCGGAAGGAACAGCGAAAATGGCTGTGGTGGAATAAGATGACGGAATTAAAAGAACGGATTTTGTCCTATATGAGAGAGGCTGCGTATAAGCCGCTTACGGATGCAGAGCTTGCAGGGGAAATGAAGCTTACCGATGAGGAACTGGTTGCTTTCTGGCCTGCCATGGAAGAGCTTGAGAAGACTGCTGCCATCATCAAGAACCGCAACGAGCTTTTCGGTGTGCCGGAACGTATGAATCTTGTCGTTGGCAGGCTCAGCATGTCAGCCAAGGGCTTTGGCTTCATCATACCGGATGTGCGCGAAAAAGAAACGGACAGTGATGTGTTTGTGCCGGGAGCTATGATGGCCAGCGCCATGAACGGTGATAGAGTCGTGGCGCGCGTCACGCCATCGGAGATACCGGGACGTTCGCGTGAGGGTGAGATCATCCGCATCGTGGAACGTGCGAACAAGCGCATTGTCGGTACGTTTGAAAGCAGCAAGACATTTGGTTTCGTAACGCCGGATGACACGAAGCTCAGTCAGGATGTATTCATTCCGAAGAAATGCTTCCATGGTGCGAAGGTTGGCATGAAGGTAGTCGTGGAAATTACGAAATGGCCGGATGGACGCCGCAATGCCGAAGGCAATATCATTGAAGTTCTGGGCAAAGCGGGAGAGCCGGGCGTAGATGTGCTTTCTGTCATGCGCCAGTATGAACTTTCCGAGGAATTCCCGGAGGATGTGCAGGCTGCGGCGGATGCCACGGAAAGCGCGGTAAGTCCCGAGGAATATCGCGGACGCAGGGACCGCAGGGACTTCCATATCGTTACGGTCGATGGTGATGATGCGAAGGACCTCGATGATGGGGTCTATGTAGAGAAGCATGCCGACGGCACCTTCTTCCTTGGCGTCTATATCGCCGATGTCAGCTGGTATGTGCGGGAGAATGCGCCGCTGGACCGTGAAGCCAGAGCACGCGGCACAAGTGTCTATCTGGTTGATCGTGTCATTCCGATGCTGCCGAAAAAGCTTTCCAACGGAATCTGCAGCCTCAATGCGGGTGAGGACCGTCTGGCTATGGCCTGTGAAATGGAAATCGGCACAGATGGCAAGGTCAGGAACTATGAGATTCTGCCGACGGTCATCCATGTATACCGTCGCCTGACCTATAATATCGTAAATAAAATCCTGGTCGATAAAGATCAGCAGTTTATCGATGATAACGCGGATATCCTGCCGATGCTCCAGAATATGGCGGAGCTTAGAAATGCGATGAAGGCTGCACGCCATGAACGCGGAGCAATCGATTTCGACCTGCCTGAAGTCAAGGTCAGGCTTGATGCTGAAGGCCATCCGGTGGCGCTTATCAAGCGTGAAGGGTCCCTGGCTGAGTCCATCATTGAGCAATGTATGCTGGCCGCAAATGAAACAGTGGCTGAGCATATGGACAAAAAAGAGCTGCCGTTCATCTACCGTGTGCATGAGCAGCCTTCGGAGGAAAAAATCCAGCGTCTCAATGACCTGCTGGCTGCGTTCAGCCTGCATGTAAAGACTGGCGAGTCCGGTGAGATCGAGCCGAAGGATGTGCAGAAGGTGCTTGAAAAGGTCATCGGCCGGCCGGAGGAGCGCATCATCAGCACGGTTTCCCTGCGCTCGATGCAGCAGGCACGTTATGCTGACCAGAGTCTTGGACATTTTGGTCTTGCTGCGCAATACTATACGCATTTCACTTCACCAATCCGGCGTTATCCGGATCTGATCGTCCATCGGCTGCTGCGTGAAACCTTCAAGACCGGGACGATTCCGGCAGCACGTCAGGAGAAACTGCGTTCCCTGCTGCCGGAAATCGCAGATCTCGCTTCGCAGCGCGAACGCATCGCAATCGAGGCAGAGCGCGAGACGACGGATATGAAGAAGATCGAATACATGGCACAGTTTGTTGGCGATACGTTCGAAGGAGTCATCAGCGGCGTTACGGCGTTTGGCATCTTTGTTGAGCTGGACAATGGCGTCGAGGGCCTTGTGCATGTCTCGAGCATGGTCAATGACTACTACAATTATGTCGAGGAACGCTATGCGCTTGTTGGTGAGCGCAGCAATCATGCGTATTGTCTCGGTGATACGGTAGAGGTCAAGCTTGTGCGTGCGAATGTTGAGGAACGGAACATTGACTTTATCCTGAAGGATAATGGCGTCTATGTGCCGGCACCGGGCAGAAACAGCAGCAAACCATCTGGCGCAGCGAAGAACACACAGAAAAAGCACAGCACGGGCAGCCATGGCAAAAAGTCCGGCGCTGGTCAGCCGGCAGGAACAAAGAGCGCGCCGGCGGCGGGGAAGAGCAGCCGGCCGCGTCGTCATAAAAAGCCGGCGCTTAAGCCAAATGAGCTTGTGGCAGGAGAATTTGCGGGAGCTGCACAGCATCCGGCGAAGAAGGATGCACCAGCCGGAAGAAGACGCAAGCCGCGTGAGCGCAGCCTGAATAGTGCTGTATGGCCGGATCCGCCGGGCATGCACAAGAAGCATGAAGAGGAGCCGGCACCGAAGCCGAAACGTCCAAACCGCCGCAGGAACCGTCCGCATCATAAGACGGAAGGCGCTACGGCGAACAGTAAATGAGGAAGAGAAATCAGGTGATCGAATGGGAAGAAAAAACGATGCAGTGAAAATTGCCTGTGAAAATAGAAAGGCCCGTCATGATTACTTTATCCATGAAGCCTTTGAGACCGGCATGGTGCTGCAGGGAACAGAAGTCAAATCCCTGCGTGCAGGCAAGGCAAATCTCAAGGACAGTTATGCGGAGATAAGAAATGGCGAAGTGTTTGTGCAGCATATGCACATCAGCCCCTATGAACAGGGCAATATCTTCAACCATGACCCGCTGCGCCCCAAGAAGCTGCTTATGCATAAAGCGGAGATTACGAAGCTTTTCAGCAAGACAAGGGAAAAGGGATTTACCCTTGTACCGTTGAAGATTTATTTCAAAAAGGGCAAGGCAAAGCTTGAGCTTGCACTGGTAAGCGGCAAGCATAACTATGACAAACGCCGCGACCTTGCAGACAAAGCTGCGAAACGAGATATGGAACGTGCACTCAAAGACCGGCAGAAGTATTGAAAAAAGACTGCTTAGAAACATGGAAACCTGTTTCTAAGCAGTTTTTTTGACGAAAATTTCTGCAGGCTATATTTCTATTTGCGTGAAATGCAAAGGACGTGGATTGATGATGAATTTTATTGGATAAAAAAGTGAACGTGTAATTACA
>CAZTAP010000188.1:0-4812 GCA_964611665.1 uncultured Selenomonadaceae bacterium
AAGCGCTTGCGATAGACCGCCCGTTTGCGTGTCGGCACTTCTTCCATCGTCTTGCGCGGCTCGACCAGCGGCAGCTCATAAAAGCGACGGTCTTCTGTCGCATGGCCGCCTGCCTCTGTCCAGAAATCCTCGAAATTCGTCTTGAGCTTGCGGTCCGAGCGCACATGATTATTGGCATAGTAGCCATAGTTCGTGACTGCATAGATCTTCCGGATGCCCAGGGCACGTGCCAGAGCCTGGACCATATAGAGAATAAGATTCTTCGTGCGATAGCCAAAGCTTCGTTTCGTGATTTTTTTGATGATATCCCGCGCATTTTCCATATTCGGTCCCTGCATGGCACCAATCCATAAGGCATACTGTCCCTGTTTGTCTCTGGCAATCCAGAACATCATCTGATAGAGATGCTCTCTGCCAAGATTGAGCTCCAGGGAAAGCATCCCTTCCTTGCGCTGACCTGGCTCGAACTTCAATGCCGCCGTCCATGGCTCCCCCTCATAGTCATCATGCCATACCTCACAGGCAGGCGCATGGCAGCTGCCGAGCATGAGAAAATAGTGTTCGGACAGATTCTGCTGCAGAAAATCCATATGCTCCCGCACCAGCTTCGCTCTGGCGGCAAAATCTGAGTCCTTATAAAAAAAGGAGCGCGTAGCCTGCTCCAAAGGAAACGGACTTTCAGCGATCAGTTTTTTCCGCAAAGGATCCGCTGCAAAGTATGCCATGAGATTCTTCATCTCTGCATAATGCAGCACGGCACGCAGAACGAACACGACCATACGGCGTGCTTCTCTCGGATTTTTCGTATCATATATTTTTTTGCCAAGTTTTATAAATTCTTGCATTATTTTTCTTCACCTACATGTGCATTGGATTTATCCAAATAATAAAGCTTCACATACTTTGCCATGGTATAGAAGTAATGGAAGCAGGCCAGTACAAAACCGATTTTGCCGTCGCGCCAGCCGCTTTTCAGAATATACATCTTGAACGCAGCTGCCAGCGGATGCAGAATGATATCCGCAAAGGCCGCCGTTTTGCCTGCGGCCTTGTTCTTCTGTGCCGCAAGCTGTGTATAGCGGTTGAGCTTGTTGAAGTAATGCTCCCAGTCACGATAAGGATAATGGATGAGATGCGCTGCTTCCGGCAGCTTGCGCTCCTCATACGCATGATGGATTTCCGGATGTACGAAACCCGTGACATAAGAGCCCTCTTTCGGCAGCAGATGGATGCCATAGTCCGGATACCAGCCGCCATGAAGAAGCGGCTGGCCCCAGAAATAGTTCAGGCGTGCGTTGCGGTAGGTATATTTCTCATCAAGCTGCACCGCCCGTTCTACCTCAGTACGCAGCTGCGGCGTCATGCGCTCGTCTGCATCGATGAAATAGACCCAGTCATGCGCAGCCTGCCGGATGGCAAAGGTCTGCTGCTCCCCCCAGTTCCCTTCCATCGCCCGCTGGACGACTTTCGCCCCAAGGCTGCGCGCGATTTCTGCGGTTTTGT
Source organism: uncultured Selenomonadaceae bacterium (assembly GCA_964611665.1). Lineage (GTDB taxonomy): Bacteria > Bacillota > Negativicutes > Selenomonadales > Selenomonadaceae > CAZTAP01. Next base: position 1,504 of record CAZTAP010000188.1, read on the forward strand.
CCGTGCTGAAGTCATCGATGACAATGACCTCGCCTGCAAAAAGCACGCTTTTGATGCAGGCTTCGATATTCTTTTCTTCATTCTTCGCCAAAATCAAGGCGGTCAGATTCAGACTCATGGCTTCCTCACTTATTCTTCATATGCCTTCAAATGTTTATCCAGACTCCATATAGAAACCTGTATAAATCGTCCATATTCTCTCTTGTATTTCCGATAGGCTTCAAGTATTGCCAAATCACCAGTTCCCATGCCAAGCTGCAAAGCAGCTTCTGGAAATGCGCTGGCAATATGTAATAATTCTTCTGCACCTAGTTCATTTTTATTATAGGTCCAGGGAGCTTCACCTGCGACTGTTTTTTGTAAAAACGTCGCCATTTTTTTTGCACATTTCAATCGTATATCGCCATTGCTGATATGTGCAATATGGTTTCCTGTTTCAATAATTGTCGCAAGCGGCAAAATCAGGACAGCCTTTCGGGAGATATAATCTTTTAAATCTTCCATAACGCGTCCCTGACATTGTGACATACCAGGAATCTGCAATATATTCACCAAAATCGATGTGTCCATAAAATATACTTCCCGCATAATCAGATCCCCAGCCATTCATAGGAATTTTGTTTTTCCGTGCTTTCCTTGAGCAGCTTTACAAGCCGGTCTTCCGTTGCCAGCTCTCCCATGCTGCCTTCAGCAGCCATGCGGAAATACTCGGGGATTCCTATCACACGGACAAACTTACTGCTGCCTTTATCCTGCTCACGATAGCACAGTGATACGCCGCTCAGCGTGCTGGCATCAATCGCATCCAAAAGCGCCGGATTATGCGTTGTCGCAATTACCGTAATGTCATTTTCGTCTGCAAGCTCTGTCATCGTCTGCAGAAGCATCCGGGCACGACTCGGATGGATTCCATTATCCGCTTCTTCAACCACTACTACACTGCCCTTGCGCTCACTAAGCAAGGCGGTCAACACAGCAAGGCAGCGCAGTGTCCCATCCGATAGTCTTTTGGCATCGATTGGTGTTTCACCATATTTTTCTTTCAACGTTAATATGACATCATTCAAACCAGTTTTCACGAACTCAATGTCCATGATTTCATTTTCTGGCAGACGCTTGATTTTTTCCAGCAATCTGGCCTTATTTGCAGCATGCTCCGCAGCCGTCTCACACAAATGATACAAGACCGCTGATATATTTTCAGCATTTGCATGCAAGACCTTATCATTGATCTGCACATAATCTCTCATTTGCCCCGGTTCCGGGTTCAAAAACAAAATATTGGTAAGCTGATTCAGGACCTCCTTCATATCCAAAAATCTGGAAAGCTCACGTTGTTGGGTTGTTGGCTGCAGATTTACGATCTGCGGCAGTACAGCAGCATAAGGGTTACAAAGCAGCTGCTGCATTTCTGATGTTTGCCCGGAAAAACGGTATTGCACTGCAATATGTTCGCCTTGCAAAATTTCTCCAGTGGAAAATATTATCTGGCTGTGCCCTTCCACAATTCGTTCCAGACTTTCCTTTCCAACAAAGATTCCATCTTCATCGCTGACTGCAATGCGTATCTTATAGTTCAGCACATAATCTTCCTTTTGCAGGGAACACCCCAGCAGAAAGGATCGCGAAGAAAAACGCAGACAGCCGCGACTTCCGCCGCGTATACCACTGTCTATATTTTTTGAGCCATCCAATATTGTGGCAATGCTTCTGCCTGTGGCAAGCTCCGATAAAATACGGATTCCCTCAACAGCATTCGATTTTCCGCTGGAGTTCGACCCAATCAATATTGAGAGCTTTTCTATGGATAGTTCTGTTGAAATAAAACTTTTAAAGTTCTCAAAGAAAAAAGATCTTAGCATGATATCTCACTTACCTTTACTTATTTCCAATAATCTGTTCCAGTCTCCCGGCAAAGGCTTCCGGCGCAAATTCCCGACTGGCGCGTTTCAGTTCTCTGGCATAGAGCTCAGCCTTGTCATCGAACTCGTTGATGAAACGCTCCAATGCCCGCTGAAGTCCCGGCATATCCCCGCTTTTGAAGGTTTCTCCAATGGCAAATTTCGCAAAGACCTCGGGGTTGATATCATCGCTTACAATGACCGGCTTTTGGAAGCCAATGGCCGTAAAGAGCATCCCACCCCAGTGATAGAGATAACGCGGCGCAGAATATGGCATGAGCAGTGCATCGATGCCGGCAATGGCCTTTTGCCACTCTGCTCCGATCAGCCCCTTATGCAGGAATTCGATATTGTCATTTGAACGATATTTTTTGATGATGCGCTCAAAGTCCTCCGCATCCTCCGGATGCATGGTCGAGCCCTGGACAAGCAGCTTGACGAAACGGTTATAATGTCCATGCACAAAGACTTCCAGAAAGTCTTCGAGCTTCTTTTCCCGCCTGTACTGCCCAAAGAATCCTACCGTCAGCATGACCTTTTTTTGTAAAGCTGGTACAAACTCAATATCCCTTGCAGTATAGGCCGGCGGATAGATGGGATAGACATTTTCCATGCGGCGGCCAAAAATCCGATTGGTAAAGGTCAGAACAACCATCCGGATCTTCGGATATGGCAGGAGCTTCCGGGCTGCCTGAAAAAATTTCGGTGCCTCGCCCGGATTGATGCCATGCAGGATGAAAATCACCGGTACGGGTGACTTCCGCAGGATATTGATGGAAAGTGCCCGCAGATAACGATATGTCGAGGTTGGCACAAGGATGGCATCATAGCTGCCCGCAGCAGCTTCCCGGTAGAGCTGCCGATACCAGCTCTGCCGATTGATTTCGCGCTTTGCCGCATACAAGAGCTTCTTCAAGCCGCTGACCTTTGTATAGGAAACCGCACGTCCCCGCAAATGCTTCACCGGCACATTGTAGTCAAAGTTGAAGACAAAGTCCTCCGGTACACAAAAGGACACAGTATGCCCCCTTTTCTGCAGTTCTTCCACAATGATCCGGTCAAAATCGACCTCATGTCCTCCAGGTGTCATGATGTTTTCAAAGATTGCTAAACGCATAGGCTCTACCTCTCTACTGGATATCGCTCCATTAATTTCTGAAGTGCATCGTATACTTGTACTGGTGTGATGCCGTTCATACAGGGATACGTATCATGACAGGCTCCGCCATAGCAGATGCGGTCACATGGCGTACACGGCTGTACATGCTCAACCAGGATGGATTTATGCTTTGGTGCCCATTTGGATGACGAAGTCGAGCCGTAAAGTGCGATTGTCGGCGTTCCAACTGCTGTCGCAATGTGCAGCGGAGCACTGCAGCCCCCGATGAAATAGTCGGCACGGCGCAGG
>CAZTAP010000189.1:0-4805 GCA_964611665.1 uncultured Selenomonadaceae bacterium
CTTACTCCCTGCCCATAGCTTTTTCCAGGGCAGCCTTGCTTACGTTGTAGTCATAGAGCGACTGAATATAGTTCGTACGCGCATTTGTAAGCGCTACCTCTGCATCCACGACATCGAGATTCGTGCCGAGATTCGCGTTATAGCGTGCACCTGCCAGGCGGAAATCCTCCTCCGCTTTGCTTACGGCAGTCTTATTCGTATCAATGTTGCTCTCAGACTTCTTCATATCAAGATAAGCCTGCTGTACCTCAAACTCGACCGTAGACGCCTCATCTTTTGCTGAATGCTCCGCCTGCGCCTCACGCGCTTTTGCTTCTTTGACCTTGTTCGAAGTGATATCACCATCGAAAATATTCATGCTGACATTCACGCCGGCCATCCATTGCTTCGTGCCGAATTCATTGAACTTCGTATCATATGTTGTATAAGAACCGGTCAGTGCTACACTTGGCTTGCTGCCTGCAGCTGCGATTTTGACATTTTCTTTCGCTGCGTCGATGCTTTTCTGTGCTGCATCATAATCGGCCCGATGGCTCAGTGCATAGTCCACACATTCCGAGAGCTCATAGCTCGTCGGCTCATACGTCAGCGCATCCGCAATCGATACCGGTTCCTGCACGGAACGGCCCAGAAGTTTATTGAACGAGGCCTTGGCAACTGCCGTGTTATTGCGTGCTGTCACCAGTGCCTGCTGCGCATTGGCCAGCGCCACTTCAGAACGCAGCACATCAGCTCTGGCCACCAGCCCAACCTGCAGTTCCTGATTGACATTATCGAGATGACCCGCAAGCTGATCGACCGCCTGTGCACGTGCCTGCTCAAAATTCTGACAGGCCAGGATATTATAGTAGGCCTGTGTCGCCGCATAACGGATCTGCTGCTTTACGTTGACCAGCTGCAAATCACTGATTTCCGCCCCGATACGCGCTGCAGCAATGCCGCCCTCAATCTTGCCGCCGGTATAAACGGGATAGGATGCCGCGAACGTATTGATGAAATAGCTCGACGGATCATCCGTGATATGGAAAGTCTGCCAATACTTGCCGCCAATCTTTGCGGCTGTATGCGAGTAAGTCAGCGAAGGCTCCCGCGCTCCTTTGGCCTGCTCCAGGCTCCATTTTGCAGCTTCGCTGCTGCTCTGCATTGCATGAATCTGTTCATTCTGATCCATCGCAAGCTGTATGCTTTTTTCCAGAGTCAGCGCACTGCTGTTCTCCGCGGCCAGAACTGTTGGCAGTGCCGCCGACAACAGGCAGACCGTAAGGGCTGCCATAATTTTCTTCTTCAACATCTGTTTTCACCTGTATCATTTTAAAATATTAACGAACGACAAGCACCGGACAATGTGCATGCTGCAGCACATACTGGCTCACACTGCCCATGATGAGGCTTTTGATTGTGCCAAATCCACGGCTGCCCATGACAATCAGGTCGAACCCGCCGTCCTGTGCAGTTTCTACGATGACCTCAGCCGGCGTACCGACCTCTACCTGGGCCTTTGCCCTGACCTCACGCGGAATCTCATGCATGAGTTCAGTCAAAAGGTTATAGGCGCCTTCCTTGAGCTCTGCCGGCACATAGCCGCTCAGGCTCACCTGCTCGAAGGCCGCAACCTCCTTATTGAGATCGACGACGCAGAGCAAGGTAACTTCAGCATGGTTGAGCCCTGCAATATAGACTGCCCGTCTCGCAGCCTCAAAGGCCTGCCTGGAACCATCAATCGGTACCAGAATTTTGTCCAGCTGAATCGTTTCCAGATTCATAGTGATCCCTCCAAAGCTTTCTTCGCTGACTGCTTCGCCAGCATATTTGCACGTGCTTTATAGAATACCACACAGAAAATCACGGCAATCACTCCGATATAGAGGAGAAAAGCACCGAATTCCCTGGAAATATCTGCAAGTCCTGCGCCTCGCGTAATGATATCACGCACGAAGTGGAACTCCCAGGTCAATGGGAATACATGCGAAAAATTGATGACCCACTGGCTCATGACCGGCAGCGGCCCCGTCGGCCCGCCCAGGATAAACCCGCCCGGAATAAACAGAATCATACGGCTCGAAGCAATGCCTGGATTTGCTGCCGTCCACCCCATCAAAAGGCACATCATGCCCAGGACAAAGATATAGAATACCTGCACAAACAGGAAGGTAACGACATGGCCGGTAAAGACCATATCTCCCCAGATACGCAGGATTGCCATACCGATGAAAAGTGCTGTCAAAAGGCAGCCGCCATAAGGAATGATGCGTACCATAAGGTCAAACGGCGTACCCTGCTCCAGTGTCTTCGCCAGCTTGCCATTGAGGCGCAGACGCGGAATCATACCAATCGTCGCGAAGGTAAAGAACATCGAAGAGAAAAAGAACAGGAACCCCTGTGTCTCGCCATTGCTCGTTGAAGCTGCCGGGTTGAACAAGTTGCGTTCACTGAGCTGCAGGCCGCCCGCAGCCGCACCGCCGGAAACAGCGGTCGCTGCCATCTGATTATCGATGGCGATGATTTCATTGAGTGCGACCTTGATATCCGCTGTCTGGGCCGTATTCGTATTATCATAGAACACACCGACATTCTCTGCCTGTCCGGAATAACGATTTTTTTCGAGATCCTTCGGCAGATAGATGACGGCCACATTCTGATCGCGATAAAACAGCTTCTGCGGGTCCGTCGGCGTATTGAGCACAGCCGTGACCTTCATATACTGCGAGGCGTTTATCTTATCAATGAGCTCATGGCTGTATTTCGAATTGTCCAGATCGATAACGGCCACTTTCGCATCCTTGGCAAAATTATTGCCCAGGAGCACAGTCAGAAGCACGGTAATCACGACAGCCACCATGATAGCTACCTTTTCATACGGCATGCCCTGACCAGAAAAAAGATACTTCACCTCATCTTTTAGTGAATTCATTATCTTTCACCTCAACCGTCATGCCCGGCTGCAATCCATCCTGCGGGTCTGTATAGATACGTACCTGGAAAGCCGAAAGATCTGCCTGCCCCTTTTCACGGGACTGTTTGAGATCAGCAAATCCCGGCGCCTGCGTCAAAAGGCGGATCGTGCCTGGAACCGTGATCTCTCCTGCGACTGTCTTTCCGGTAATCGTGCCGCCTTCGCTGAGCTTCGCTGCCTGTTTCTCGCTTACATAGATATCATAATAATAGCGTTTGCTTTCCAGTAAAATGACCGGTGTATTCGGAGAAATCATTTCCCCCTGTTTGGCAATGATCTTCAGCACCTTGCCATCCTCCGGTGCTCGCAGGGTCAGACGCTCTTTCCTGACCTCAAGCTCCTTGAGCTGTACTTCAAGCGTGCGTTTCTGCTGAACAAGTGCATTCACGTCATTGCTCTTGTTGCCCATTTCCTGGCGTTCCTGAGCAATTGTCGGCAGGTTCAGAGAATTCGTATCGCCGCTGTCACGTGCACCGGCCAGAAGCTTATTGAGCATTTGCTGCTGCTGCGCTGCGTTGGCAGAAGCTACGTTGAGCTCTGTCGTGACGTTATCAAGCTCAGCCTGCGCAATAGCGCCAGTCTCTGCCAGGGCCGCCTTACGATTATAGTCGAGCTGTTTATTCTCATAGGTTGACTGCGCTGCTGCTACCGCCGCGCGCTGCTGATCGATCTGTCTGAAGCTTTGCTGCTCATCTGTATCAGCCTTTGCATAGCCGATGCCGATTGCACCATTTGTCGACTGGATCTGTGCCTCCATCTGCGCGATCTGCGCCTGAAGCTTCTCAATGGAAAGGTCTACGTCCGTGCTGTCAAGCTGCATGAGGATATCACCTTTTTTGACCTCCTGTGATTCCCTGACCGCTTCATTGACCATACGGCCGCTGACGGAATCAAAGGATACCTTGACCTGCTCCGCTGTGAGGATACCTTCCTTCTGCTCCGTTGCCAAAGCCACAGCATCGTTGCCCTTATACATTAAAATAAATCCCCCGATGAAAATCAGGGCAATAAACAAACTGCCGATCTTTAATGATTTCTTCTTCAAATCCATGTTGTTCTTTCCTTCCTGTTAATTAGTCAGCTAACTACTTTTTTAAAGAAAAACGCGCACTGCCTGTCTCCGAAAAGACCTGCTGTACCCGTCTTCCGCTACGCTGTGATTTTCCGTAATAAACGAATGAGTTCCTGCTGTTCCTGCCCGCTGAGCTTGCCCATCAGCTTGGTGATGCGCAGATAATGCGCAGGGAGAATATCCTCCATAAGCTGCCGTCCAACCCCGGTAAGACAAACCTTTTTCGAACGTCCGTCATCTGCATCGCTCACCGAAACGACCAGTCCATCACGCTGCATACGCCGCAGCATCGCACTGATCGTCGCACGCGTGACCCCTGCCTTTTCTGCAAGAAAAGACGGTGCTACACCTTCCTGCTGCTGATGCAGGATAATCATCACACAAAGCTTCCCTTCAGAAAGCTGATGCTCCTCCTCTAATACGTCAAGGATTGCATGCTGTATCTCGGCTGATGCCTGCATGACACCCAGCATCGCTACTACTGCCGATGGATTGATTTCCGGCATGACTTTCGCATGATGTTCCAGCTCCGCCAGCGTGGGAATGACTTCTCGTTTCATAACAGCCTCCGCATAATTAGTTAGTCGACTAATTAGTAGTATAATCAATTCGGCCTAATTTGTCAAAGATTTTCTGCATAAAGATAAATTACCGTTTAGCGAGATATTTATGATTCGATCCGATTGACGCCGCCGAGCCAGAGGGCATCCAACATTCCGCGGAGACAACCTGCTAAAAAAATATTTGGCCCCTCAATTCATCATCGAAAAAGGCTTAAAC
>CAZTAP010000190.1:0-4800 GCA_964611665.1 uncultured Selenomonadaceae bacterium
CAAAGAGGCTGAGCCGCCCTGCAGTGAGGCAAGTGCTGCGGCACGTGCACAGCTCACAGAGCAGCAGATGCCGTTTGTTCCCTTTTACGAAGCGGCAGAGTTCCGTCCGGAGGTTTCGGAAGAACAGCGTGAGCGCATGGAGTCAGCGCTGCTCGCAGCCGGACTGCTCGATGCATTAATTCTGCCGACAAATGAGGCAGCAGGCACTCTGCCGGAATCCATGTATGGTAATGTGCTGTTCGATGAAGAGACACCGCTTTTTGCCGATACATTGTTCAACTATTTGGAGCCAGCAGCGGCTGATGGTGTCACGGCAGAGCGTATCGCAGCTGTTCTGAGCAGTATTACCGTGGATGACGGCTTTTATCCGTCCGCTCCGGTCAGCGGCACCAGTATCAATATTGCACGCGGTGCTTATCGTCAGGGATTGCTCGCCGGTCGTGCAGATCAGCGCGAAAGCGCACTCTATATCGGACGTCAGGCTCGTGAGGCATACCGCCGCCAGCAGATTGAGGAGAAGCAGAAGGAACTGCAGCAGCTTGCAGAGCAGCGTGCAGGTCAGGAAGAGGCGCTTGCCGGCATAGATCAGAGACTCGCTGTGCTGCAGCAGGCGAAGCAGGACTTCCCACCTGCAGAGGCGGCGACGCAGGTCCATATGGAGGAAATGGCGAAAGCAAAGCAGGTTGATCTGCAGGAACAACGCGTGACAGAAAAGGATGCGCAGAAAAAGACCGTGACGATGAAACTGCGTGAGCTTCACCAAAAGGCCATAGAGCTTCGGGGGGCGACCCGGCTGGAGCTTTCTCTGTCTGCCTATGAAGACGCAGAAGAGGTCATGGGCGGATATCGGGAACAGCTTGCCCATCTGGAGGTCATGCAGCATGATTTTCTGCATGCGGCGCAGCTTGCGGAGCGGATTGCGCAGGATATCGAGATGCTGTGTGCTGAGGTCGATGACCTGCGTGGTGAGCTTCTGACACGGGAAATGGAACTGACAAAGCGGAAAGCACGCCTGAGTGTATTGGAACAGATGCTGCAGGAGATGGATGCTGCAGCGATAGAACAGCGCATTGCCGAGGTCGTAGGAAGACTGCGTACGATACCGGCAGAACGCGATGCGATGGTTGCACAGCAGACACGCTCGGCGAATCTGGCAGCGCGCCGCGAAGAGGAGGAGCTTCGCCTGCGGCGCAGGGAAGAGCTTTATCAGATCCTGCAGGAGAACTGGCATAAGCTGCTGCAGGTGGAAGTGGAACGCGGCTTTGTGTACGCTGAACTGCCGGAAAAGGCTGTGCTGCGCAAGCTGGAGCAGGATTGGCTGAAAGAAAAGCTGTCAGAAAATACGTTGATGAACAAGGTTACGGCGCAATATATGCGCGATCAGGGGATGCTTACCGCGTACCGGATATCCTTCCGTGAGCAGTCCGTTGAGGTCGCGGCATTGCCGGAAATGGAGCACGAGGATGAAGAGATCTTCTTCAAGGCATGGCAGGAACTGCAGGAGAAAGCACGCCGCCAGGTCGTGGTCGTGGAGGCGGATGGACAGCAGCAAAGTCCATATCAGCAGAGGGACTGGCTGAAGGAACATCTGGAAGAGCAGAAGAACCTGCTTTCGGAACAGGATAAGAAAATCTATAAAGAAATCATCATGAACAGCATCGGCAAGACCATCAGTGAGAAAATCTATGCTGCCGAGGACTGGATCAGCAAGATGAACCAGCTTATGCGGCAGAGCGATACTTCGAGTGCGCTGCGCTTCCATTTGGAATGGAAGGCAATCCGTGCGGAGAAAGATGGTGAGCTCGATACAAAAGAACTTGTCGATCTTCTTCATGCAGATCCTGTGACGCTCAAGGATGAAGACATGGAGAAGATGGTGCAGCATTTCCAGGCACGTATCGAGCGGGCGAGAACGGCAGCCGAAGAACAGGAACGTGATATCGAGTCCTTCCAGGCGGCTGTGCATGAACTTTTGGATTATCGTGCATGGTTTCAGTTTCGGCTTTATTATGACCAGGGTGAGCAGATCAAACATCGTGAGCTTACGGATAAAGGATTTTTTAAATTCAGCGGCGGCGAGAAAGCGATGGCAATGTATATTCCGCTTTTCTCGGCTGCATATTCCCGTTATCTGGAGGCCGGACCGGATGCACCGTATATCATTACGCTTGACGAGGCTTTCGCGGGCGTCGATGAGCGCAATATTCGTGATATGTTCAAACTTGTCGAGCAGCTGCATTTCAACTATATCATGAATTCGCAGGCACTTTGGGGAGACTATGATGTGGTGCCGGATCTTAATATTTATGAGCTGCTGCGGCCGGCAAATGCATCCTATGTGACGGTTGTGCCTTATCATTGGGATGGACGTGTCCGTCAGGCGATGGTGCAGGAAGGTGAGTCAGATGTCGACTGATTTATGTCAGGCGGCGCATCGGTATTTTTTGCAGAAGCCTGTACTGAAGCGCATCGGTCTTGTTTTTTGTGAAAAATACCGCAGTCTTGGTCACTGGGGCGGTATTGCTGTCCTGGCTCATCTATCCGCAGAAGATAAAGCAGATCTGTCGGCTTTTCTGCGTGAGGATATGACACAAAAGGAACCGGTGCGTGTACGTTATGCCATGTTTGCTGCGGCCTGGTCAAAGACACGTTTTGCCGCACTGCCCTTCTGCGATTTTCTGACGGAACTTTATCCGGGCAGGCTCATGACCAAAAAGGAAGTCGCTGGTAAGGCGGAAGCTGTCCGGCAGAAAATTTTGAGGGATCTTTTGTGCCGGTATCCTTCCGGCTTTGCCAATGAGTGGCTGCAGGCCCTGCAGGATCAAACGCTCAGGTTCAGTCATCTGGATTTTTACGAGCGGGAAGAGCTGCTCCGGCTTGTGGCGGAGTCGCTTTTCTTATTGCCGGAGATTTATGAGCGGCTGCCTTTTTTTGCGAACCGTGTGTGCGGCAATCCACATGCATTGGACTGGGATACGGATGCCGGCAAGCTGTTTTTACAGGCACTTTCCTATTTGTCCGGTGATGCGGCGCATGATACGGTTGAAGAAAAAAGCGATCTTTTGTATGCGTTTCATTTATTGCGGGATGATATCCTTAATTTTGCTACGGTTTATGGTCTGGCCGCCTGGAATGGGAAGAATGAGCTCATTTACTGGCGTCTGGCTGCAGAATCACTGGCTCCGATGAATCTGCCATCAAGGGAAATCGTACGTGCGGAGAGAATTGTACCAGCTGCAGGTGTCAGCGGGAAGAATTTTGCTGTTTATCTTGTTGAGAATTCCGGGGTTTTTTCTACCCTTTTGGATGCGCTGCAGGAAAAGAAGATTGTCCTTCCCTTGCTTTGTCTGCATGGACAACTGAAAACAGCATCCTGGGCGCTTTTGGACCGGCTGGCCAAAAACGGAGCCATTTTTTGGTATTCAGGTGATTTTGATCCGGAAGGCCTGATCATTGCGCAAAAGCTGCGGCAAAGGTATGAGTGTGTACGCCTTTGGCATTTTTCGGCAGAGGAATATCAAAGGACAGAGATTTCTTTGCCGGCGGGGCGCCTGAAACGTTTGCAGGGAATCGTCGATGCAGAACTGTATCGGATTGCGAAGCGTATGCAAAGCTGGAAATGTGCTTTTTATCAGGAAAGTCTGGCTGATTTGCTTCTGCAGGATTTATATCGGGAAGAGAACAGAGAGCGATTGGAGTGAGGTTTGATGACAAAAGAAGAAGCACGAAACACGACATACGGCGGGAAGGCCAGGGAAAATTTTTTGGCGGGGTATAATTGTGCCCAGTCTGTCCTGCTGGCACACGAGGATTTCCTGCAGGAGAAGGGGCTGGATGTGCAGACTGTCCTGCGCCTGGGCTCGCCGTTTGGCGGCGGGATCAGCCGCTTGCGTGAGGTTTGCGGCGCGATGTCAGCACTTTGTATGCTGACCGGGCTGCTTGATGGCTATGATTTGCCGGATGATGTGAAGAAGAAAGAGCTTTATACGAAGGTGCAGCAGCTGGCGGCAGAATTCAGAAAAAGTACGGGCTCAATTCTTTGCCGGGAGCTTCTGGGGCTCAATCACCAGAAGGACGAACCAACACCGGCAAAGCGGACGACGGAATATTACGCCGAGCGTCCTTGTGCGGATTTATGTGCAGCAGCTGCGGCAATCTTTGCATCCGTAAGGCATTGAGATGAACGGGACTAGTACAGCGTTCACGAAATACCTAAGCGAATTACTTGTCTGAATTTCCATCTGCTGCGTTGTCGTCAATCGCCATAGCCACCGCTATGACTCATTCCTCCGCCTTGCAGCTGAAAATTCATCCTGCGTACTTCGGTCTAGTTATTTCGTGTACGCTGTACTAGAACAATCACATAATGGATTTTGGCAAAGTCCATCCCATATTTCTGCTGCAACCACATAATTTTTCCAAAACATTTATTGATCAGTAACACAACGCAAAGACAAAAAAGGCCTGAACAAAGTGCTCAGACCCATATATACCTGAAAATAGACGCAACAAGTCAGAGGCACTTTTGATCATGCACACGAATATTTCCTATCATGTACCGACCTATAAGTATCCCTGCCCGTGTTGCAACTCCAGGCTTCGATATTCTTTTTTCAACTTCCAAAATCATTTTAATTGAATTTCTTGATCCAAAACAGGACAGATAATATCCTGTTTTGGGCATAAAAAATAGGCTTTCGAAATGTTTCTCATTTCAAAAGCCTATTCCTATAGCTATTACATGCCGGACAAAAAATGTCCAGGCCAGACTAAAATTATTTACTTTTCTCCATAATTTAG
>CAZTAP010000191.1:0-4734 GCA_964611665.1 uncultured Selenomonadaceae bacterium
ATGGCCCTGGGTGCAGTCAAGGCACTGAAGGCTGCAAATCGTATGGATGGCGTGCTCGTTTCCGGTGTAGATGCCACAGACGATGCAATCAAGGCCATTGAGGCGGGAGACATGTAGCAGACGGTAAAGCAGGATGCAGGTCGCTCTGTTGATGAAATCTTTACCTTGATGCAGGCCTTCCTGAACGGAGATAAGCCGACAGAGAATGTCGTAGTTCCATTTATTGAGATTACTAAGGATAACGTTGCTCAATTCAAGCAGTAGAGGGAGGTGCAAATTATGGAGAATCTGAGCGTAAAGACAAAAATCCTGCTGCTTGCAGGTATCATGCTTGTCATCACCTGCATCGTTGCGGGTGTGGGTGTTTTTGCCAATCAAAAAGCCAAGCTGTCATTGGATGGCATGTATAATTATAACCTGATGACGACACAGTATCTGAATGATGCGAACAACCAGCTGCGAGGCATCGATGTAGATGTTTCTTATATCCTGCAGCAGGATTTCACCACGGATAACCGCAAGGTGCTGCTGGTGGATATCAGCGGGAAGCTGAAGGCAATCCAGGCAGATATTGCCAAGGTCAAGGAAATCGATCGCAGTAAGCGTGCGCAGGATACGATTGCTGAGCTGGAAAAGAATCTGGATCTGGTATCCGGTAAGGTCAAGGATACGGAGAATCTTACAAATTCGAATGAGGATAAGATCAAGGCTTTCCAGAATCTGTCGACGACAAGTGTCATCGCTTCGAATCTTTCTGTGCTTACCCCGGACAATGTATTGCAGGGCAAGCTGTTGTTTGAGCAGAATAATGCTGCCTATGACCGGACCATCAAGATTTTCCTCGCGATTATCCTGGCAGGTCTGCTGATTGGCATTGCAGCTGCAGTCATCATTGCAAGGGATATCGCAGCACCGCTCCAAACTTCGATTGAGCATCTGAATGCAGTGGCTGATGGCGACCTCACGCAGTCAATCCCGCCAGAGCTTACGGCACGGCAGGATGAGGTGGGCATGGTCGTTCAGGCGCTGCAGCGCATGCAGCAGTCGCTCCGTGCGGTGCTGAAGAATGTTCATGATGAGGCGGAGCGCAGCAGCGATATGGTCATTGAGGTACAGAAGCTTGTGGGAGAGCTCAACGATAGTACACAGGATATGTCGGCTGTTACTGAGCAAATGGCGGCGGGCATGGAAGAAACAGCTGCCTCAACGGTCAATCTGCAGAATCTGAGCGATCAGATCCGTTCACGTGTATATGAAACTGCGCAGAAGGCGCAGGATAGTGAGAAGTATACTGAGGAAATCGAGGGCCGTGCAAGCGGGCTGAAGACGACCATGTCCGAGTCGGTGAGCAAGGCACAGCGGATCTATGCGGATACCAAGGGCTCTCTTGAGGAGGCCATTCAGTCGGCAAAGGTTGTAGAGAATATCGACACATTGACGCAGGATATCACAGCCATTGCAGATCAGACCAATCTGCTGGCACTCAACGCTGCCATCGAGGCCGCGCGTGCGGGCGAGCATGGCCGCGGCTTTGCCGTGGTTGCAGACGAGGTCCGTAAACTGGCTGAGCAGTCGCATGACACGGCGGAGAAAATCCAGGAACTCACGGGCCGTGTCACAGGCTCGGTGCAGAACCTTTCCGAAGGTGCTTTTGGGTTGCTGAAGTTCATGGAAAATAACGTGAGCGGTGATTATGATCTGATCAACAAAACAGCGGAGCAGTATCGGAATGATGCGGGCTATCTCAACGAATTTGCGCGGAAGAGCAATGCTGCTTCGCAGGAGCTCACAGAGTCGATTGATACAATGAACAATGCAATGGAGGAAATATCCAAAGCGACGCATGAAGGTGCTGTCGGCAATACGACCGTTGCCGAAAAGGTCACGGATGTTGCAGAGAAGGCCAATGATATCCTCATGAAGATCAATGCATCGAAGGAGGGAGCAGAAAATCTCAAACAGCAGGTGGAAAAATTCAAGGTGTGATGTCGTGAACTGAATCGATAACGGACAGGAAGTGGTGCAGTGCATTATTTTCTGTCCGTTTTATTTCTGTCTGATACGCCCCGAAATGTAGATGTCCTTCCTCAAACGTGTACAAAACATACCCGAAGTGGAATCTGCAAAGTCCGGCAATGTAGTATAATAAAAGGTAGAACAGGAATTTTATAGGAAAGAGAGGGGCTGTTATGAAAAAAAGGAACATTGTTGTATCGATTTTGCTCACGGTACTGACTTGTGGATTTTACTGGTTGTACTGGCTTGCGAAGCTTACCAACGATATTCATGCTTTATCCGGGAAGAAAACAATTGCTGGCGGCGGAAAGGCAGCATTGTATTCTGTACTGACTTGTTCACTTTATTTTTATTATTGGCTTTATAAGGCTGGCGAGGAATTGGTTGAAGCCAGAAGGGCCGGACAAATGAAACTGGATCCTGTTTCCAATCTTACGTATGCTGTTGTCACGATTGTTATGACGGCGCTGCTGGCAGGATATTCTGTTATCCATAATTTGGGGGAATATAGTGACCTGTTCGCTGAGCAGGGAGATGAGTTCTTTCTGCTGGGTGTACTGGTTGGCTGCGCAATCGGCGTGGCCGTGCATATTGTCATTGCGGGGCTGCTGCTGTTCATGATTTATCGGCGTGCGGATGAGAACCCGCGGCTGGTTTATATTCTTCTGGGACTCTTCCGTACGAATATTTTCACCATTGCTTTCCTGCAGTATTCGGTCAATGAAATGATTGAACAAAATCAATCGAAAAAAATGGAGGCGGTCTGAATGGAACAACGAAGTATTACCAAATGCATCATCTTTACGCTGATTACCTGTGGAATTTATGGCCTGTACTGGATATACCAGCTGACCAGGGACACACATGAGACACTGGGACGTGCGAATACGGCCAGTCCGGGGATGGTCGTGCTCTACTCGATTGTTACCTGCGGCATCTATGCCCTGTTTTGGCAGTACAAAATGGGCGAGGCTGTTGTTGAAATCCAGGAAAACCGGGGCAGAACAGCCGATCACAACACGCCAATCATTTATCTGGTGCTTGCGGTCTTTGGCCTTGCCATCGTGAGTGAGGCATTTCTGCAAAATACGCTGAATGAGGTCATTGCTCTCGATGCGCAGCAGGCAGGGTCCCAAAGCACAACGGTATTGCCGGAGCTCAGGGAGCATGTGGATCTGTCCAAGCATGAGGAGAATGAAAAGAAATAAAGCGCAGCAGCGTCTGCAGGCCTATGTGCTGCTGCTGTCTGCGGGATTCTTGTATCTGGCGGCAGGCGAGTTTCTGGGCATATCGCTGCCCTGTCCGTTCCATTTTGTCACAGGCCTTGACTGTCCGGGCTGCGGCGTGACGCGTATGGCGACGGCTTTGTTCCATGGTGACTTCCGGGCGGCATGGCAGGCGAATCCGGCGATTTTGCTTGCGCTGCCGGTGCTGGCCTGGATGCTTCTGCGGGAGGAATGGGATTTCTGGCGGGGCAGACCGAAGCGTCCGGAACCGGTCTGGCTGATCTGGGGACTGCTGGTGTATTTCTGTATCTTTGGTATTGGACGAAACCTTTGAGCCTGAGAGCATCTGTGAAAGCAGATGCTCTTTTTGCGTTGTTTTTCTTGACTTTTATCAGATAGACACTTTAGAATAAAAGCAATACAGAGAATCAGGAGGGGTAGAATGGCAGGGCTCATCAAACAATTGCAGGAGAAAGAGGACTTTTCTGAAGCAGAAGGGATGATTGCAGATTATTTGCTGGAAAATTTCCGGCTGATTGCGGGCATGACAACGCGTCAGCTTGCGAAGGCGGCTTATACGAATTCCGCGGCAATCGTACGCTTCAGCCAGAAGCTTGGCTTTGGCGGATATACGGAATTCAAGGTGCAGTTCCTGGCAGAAATGATGCAATGTGCATCCAGGCCTTATGGAAAAGAACTGGTCATGTCAGACCGGGATTCTATCCGTTCGATCATGGACAAGGTAACGGATATTGAAACGGATGCATTGCATGATACGAAACTGCTGCTGGAACCGGGCATCTTTGTGCGGGCCCTGCATTTGTTTTCCCAGACGGCGCATCTTGATTTTTATGCGACAGACAATAATCTGGATATTGCCAATCTCGCGGCTGCGAGTTTTATCATGGCGAATAAATGCTCAACGGTGCATACTGCACTGACGATGCAGTATCTGCAGGCAACGGGGGCACCGAAGGATCATATCGGGTTCTTCATCAGCCGCACGGGGGAGAACCGCATGCTGATCGACATTGCGCGCCTGCTTGCCATGCGCAGGCAGCATATGCTGCTCATTACGGCTGCACCGGAATCCACGCTGGCCTCGCTGGTAGATGTGGTGTTCCCTGTGGCTTCGGTGAAGCGGATGGAGGAGCTTGGCCCGCGGGTATTTCAGCTTGGGGCCAAATATGTCACGGATATCTTGTTTGCAGTGCTGATGACGCGCGTGGATTATTTGAATACGCAGCGCAAGGAACAGTGGCTGAGCAGAAATTTTCATTATTGATGCATACAGAAAGGCCGGAAGATTTTCCGGTCTTTTTTTAATGCGTTTGTAACATTGTTACGGATTAAGGGGAGGAAGTTTTTGCTGCAAAGTAGCAGTGTTTCGTATTGTTTCAAAGTCATTGAGCGTGAGATGACCACATGGTATAGTAAAAGCACCTTAAGGGATAGAGATGGCTGAGCGCACAGCCAGAGGGAAATCGAAATA
>CAZTAP010000192.1:0-4722 GCA_964611665.1 uncultured Selenomonadaceae bacterium
GCAGACGGCCTTGAAAGAAGTCGTCAGGGAGCTTGCCGGCAAATCGGATCCGGAAGCTGTGCTGGTGCCGCTGGCAAACAAACTGAATGCGGATATTGTAATCATGCCGGAGCTCAATGATTTCCAGCAGCATGATTATATGAATCTCGATCCGAGCTATACGACAAGCCTGATGTATACCTACAGCTATACGGCATTTCGCATCGTAGGCTATGATCGTACGAAAAATGAAATCTTCCATGAAAGCACGGCAAAGACTTATGATTACGAGCAGAGCAGCATAGGAACAGCGGACAACCTGGTCAAGGACTGCATGGATGAAGTTTTGCAGGAGAGTGATTTTGTCAAGCGTGTGGTGCGTGCTGAGAAAAAGTGAAATGAAGAGAATGACGGGCGAATTTGGGGAAGACGATAAAAATAAGAAGAAAAAGGGAAAGTGAGAGCGTTATGAAAAAGAAAGCAGCCGGATTGATAACGGCAGGCATCGTATTCGGAGCCAGTGCATCCTGCCTGGCGGGCTCAAATCCATATGCAGATGTACCGAAGACGGACTGGTCCTATGCGGCCGTTGAGCAGCTCGTAGATCAGGGCCTGGTCAGCAGCTGTGCGAATGATGAAGAGTTCAGGCATTTGAAACGTCTTACACGGTATGATCTGGCCGTGTTTGTTGCACAGGCGATGACCGCACAGGACAAGGCGGATGAGCCGACCAAGGCATTGATGAACCGCCTGATCCGCAGCTATTCGCATGAACTGCATATCATTGGTGTGGAGGATGATTCCGTTCCAGAGGATACGGCAGAACAAAACCAGCCGAAAAAGACGGAGATTGAACAAAAGCTTAACCGCCTGACCTTGAATGGCTGGGGACGTATTCGCTATGATGCAACGACGGCCAAGGGGAATGGAACAATGGCAACTTCCTCCGTGGATAACGGCACAGCAAAAAGCGGCAATGTGAGCAAGGCATATGTCAATGTAGGACTCGTTTATGATTATAAAATCAATGATCGCTGGACGTTTGAAGGGGAAACACAGTTTTCCAAGGGGCTCAGCGAGTCCAAGTCAGAGTATTTCTCGGAAATGGAAAAGATGGTACTGAAAGGCAACTATAAGGGCGTTGATGTTCAGATGGGCCGTTATGATCCGGCACAGCAGCTTTCCTTTGCGTTTGATGAACGAATCAATGGCGTATCGCTGCAATGGGGGCAGCGCTGGAAAAGTACCCTGGACTGGGGCCGCGTTGTGACCGTAAAGGATGCAGACACAGGTTCAGGCTATGGTTCATCCGCGAACTTCTGGGACCCACAGCGATGGATCGTGCCGAATGATGCAGATGGCAAAGAATGGAATGGTACAGATGTCAATGGACATACTCGTTCCTACTATACGTATGTTGCACCATTGGTTTATTCCTATCGTCTGCAGGGAATGGTCGGCCATAATACGTATGCAGGTTTTGGCCTGTATCATTTTTCACGCGGCAATTCTTATCAGTGCCAGGATCAGGGCAAAGAAGCAAACCTGGTCACCGCGATGGTCAGCTCGAAGCTTTCTCCTAAGGTCGATCTCTATGCGGCCTATACGCATTCTTCGGCGGCTGCACTGGAACATCCATTTATTGCTAACTATAAGAGCACGAAACGGAATGCCTATATGCTGCGCATGAGCTATGGCCACGCCAACCTCAACCAGCCGCATTCCTGGTCGCTTTTTGCCTTGTACCGCTGCAGTCCGATGCTCGCAAGCTTCAGCAATGCGGATGACTGGTGGATCAATCAGGAAGGCTGGCGCTTTGGCGGCGATTATGTATTGGAGAAAAACCTGTTGTTCAATACATCCTATACCTGGGGCCGTGATGTAGATAATCATAATCAGGATAATACAATGCGCGTTCAGTTGAGCTGGATCTTCTGACGACCGGAAAGAGAGCGATAATATCATGAAAAATAAAGCGATATGCGCACTCGTGACCGGCATCATGCTGGGAACAGGCGCGACGGGCATGGCGGCTGAGACAAATCCGCATGAGGCTGTGCCTGACTCGGATTGGAGCTATCAGGCAGTACGTCAGCTGGTAGATGACGGGCTGGTCAGCGGCTGCAGCGATGCGGATTTTCTCAACCTGAAACCAACACGGTATGATCTGGCGGTATTCACGGCGCAGGCTATTTCCAGGAGCGAAGATGCGAATGCCAAGAGCCGGGCTTCATTGCGCAAGCTCATGCGTGAGTATAAGCATGAACTGCATGTGCTGGG
Source organism: uncultured Selenomonadaceae bacterium (assembly GCA_964611665.1). Lineage (GTDB taxonomy): Bacteria > Bacillota > Negativicutes > Selenomonadales > Selenomonadaceae > CAZTAP01. The sequence goes on from CAZTAP010000192.1 coordinate 2,260, forward strand.
CGTAGAAGACGGTGCGATACCGGCAGAGCCGGTCAAGGCTGCGCAGAAAAGCAAAGCCGAGGAACAGCTGAATCGTTTCAACATCTATGGCTGGGGGCGTATCCGCTACGACCATACGCTGCCGCATCACAGCGGCTCGACCATGGCTCTGCCAGCGGGTTATGATACTGGTTACAAACCAAGAGCTGCGACAGATGCACATATTAATATGGATTTTTGTTATAATTATAAGCTGAATGATAATTTATATTTTGAGGGAGAGTCAGAATTCAATCGTCCGCTCAATAAGGGCGATGGACACTGGTATTCCCGCATGGCCAAGATGTATCTGCGCACGAACTATAAAGGCGTGGATATCTTTGCGGGCCGTTATTATCCAAACAATGCATTGTCCTTTGCCTATGATGAAAAGGTCAACGGTGTGATGCTGCAATGGGGCAAGAAATGGCGCTATACAGTTGATATCGGCCGTACCGAGGGCAGTGACAGCAATGAATTCTGGAACTCGGCAAGGTATACTGCAGAGAATAATTATTCCGGGACAGATCTTAATGGGAATGATTTCAAGACATATTATAAATATTATACGCCAACGGTATTTTCAATCCGCATGCATGGCATGTGGGGACATACGACCTGGGGCGGCATCGGATTCTATCATGTAAGCCGCGGTACGCCTGCCCAGTGTCAGGACCAGCATCGTGCCGTGAACTATCTTGTTGCGGGCATGGGCTCCGGACTTGGCGGCAAGCTGGGTTCCTATTATACGGTCACGTATTCAGATGCAACGGCACTGTATTATCCATGGCTGAAAGGCCATAAGCCGACGCAGCATCTGGGCTATCAGCTTCAGCTGAACTATGGGACCTCGGATATGAAAAAACCGCATTCGTGGGCGGTGTCATTGATGTACCGTCATAGTCCGATGCTGGCAAGCTACAGCAACACCGGTGACTGGTGGAAAAATCAGGAAGGCTGGCGCATCAGCGGTGAATATGTGCCGGAGAAGAATTTCCTGGTGAATACCTATTACACGCGTGCAAGGGATATCGATACGCATGGCTATGATAATACGTTCCGCATCCAGGCAAACTGGATGTTCTAAGGGGGAATTTTTGTGCATGGTTTTGTAAAAACCGGCCTTGCTGCATTTTGTGCACTGGCCTTGCTGACAGCGGGCGGACTGATGCCAGAGGCAGAAGCTGCAAAGGCGGAAGGCCTTACTGCGACGGAAGCCGCTGCGGATATGGGAGAGGGATGGAATCTGGGCAACAGCCTGGATTCCTATGCCAATGGCCAGTCCAATGAGACAGCCTGGGCTAACCCGGTGATTACAAAGGATTTAATCAAGGCGGTGAAGGATGCGGGATTCAAAACAATCCGGATTCCGGTGACTTATATCGGACATGTCGGCAATGCACCGGATTATACGATTGATCCGGCCTGGATCGGACGGGTGAAGGAAGTGGTGGATTACGCGTACCGTCAGGATTTGTATGTCGTGATCAATATCCATCACGATGGCGGCGGCGACTGGAAAGGCGGCGCATGGCTGAATTGTGAAGCTGCAGATCAGAGACCTGTGCAGGCAAAATATCACAAAATCTGGGAGCAGCTTGCGCGGGAGTTCAAGGACTATGATCAGCATTTGATTTTTGAGTCGATGAATGAAATCCATGAGGAAGGCAATTGGGGCGATCCGAAGAGTCCGCAGCCCATGAAAAATATCAATGCCTATAACCAGATCTTTGTCGACACGGTGCGGCAGGGCAGTACCGCCAACAAGGACCGCATCCTTGTCGTACCGGGCTATAATACCAATGTCGGCTATACCGTGAACCCGTCCTTTGGTTTCCAACTGCCAAAGGACAGTGCAGATAAGAAACTGATGGTGTCCGTTCATTACTATGATCCGTATAATTTCACGCTGGATTCCGGCAGCTCTAATGTCTGGGCCTGGGGCCGTGAAGCCATTGCAGGCGGTGTGAGCTCGGTGAACTGGCACCAGGAGGAAACCGTGGACAAAGCGATGACATCCTTGCAGGACAGTTTTGCGAGCAAGGGTGTGCCGTTCTTTGTCGGCGAGTATGGTGCGATTGACAAAGCCTATGAGGCTGCAGATAACCGGAAGTACAGAGAACATTGGTATCAGTATGTAACAAAAGAAATCCGCAGGGCAGGCGGTGTTCCGGTTGTATGGGACAATGGCTGTGCGGATAAAGATACCTTTACGTTCATTGACCGCAGGTCGGATACGCCAGCAGATCAAGGCCTGCTGGATGCCGTCATGAGCGGCTATGAACAAGGCAGTGCAGAGAGTACGATTCATTGAACGACTGCCGGTAATAATCCATAAGTCATAAAGAACAAGGCCCTGCCGCAAGTGAGCGGCAGGGCCTTGTTCTTTATTGTGGAGAGTTTTGGGATAGTCAGTTTCTGTCCACAAATTGCCGTTTGTCGGGG
>CAZTAP010000193.1:0-4709 GCA_964611665.1 uncultured Selenomonadaceae bacterium
CCGCTGTTTCACCGCCAATGAGCGCACAGCCGGATTCCCTGCAGGCATTTGCCACACCCTTGACGACAGCTGCTACCTGCTCCGGGTCAAGCTTTCCTACGGCAAGATAGTCCAGAAAATACAAAGGCTCGGCACCCTGCACAAGGATATCGTTCACACACATAGCAACGGCATCCTGACCTACCGTATCATGCTTATCCAGCATGAACGCCAGACGCAGCTTCGTCCCTACGCCATCGGTACCGGAGACGAGCACCGGTTCCTTATATTTCCCGCTATTGAGCGCAAAAAGACCGCCAAAGCCGCCAAGATCACCGAGTACTTCCGGACGATAGGTTGCCTTTACACTGTCTTTGATCAGTTTGACCGAATAGTTTCCTGCATCAATATCTACACCAGCATCACGATAGGTGAGTTTCTTTTCCATTTCTTCCTCCAAAATTAAATTTATTTCTTTTTGCGCTGCTCAAATACATATTTATCTGAGCCGACCGACGCGGCATCTTCCTGCTTTACCGGATAAGCACTGTTAAAGCATGCATAGCACATATCCTCCGGATTGATTTCCGGCACACACTGTTTCAGGCCCTCAATGGACAGAAAATGCAGTGAATCCGCACCAATATACTCACGGATTTCCTCCACGGTCTTCGTTGCCGCAATGAGCTCCTTACGCACCGAGGTATCAATGCCGTAATAGCATGGGTAACCGATTGGCGGCGAGCTGATGCACATATGGACCTCTTTGGCCCCGGCATTTCTGAGCATGCGTACAATCTTGCCGCTCGTCGTGCCGCGTACAATGGAATCATCCACCATGATGACCGACTTGCCGGCCACGACCGAGCGGATTGCGTTGAGCTTGAGCTTCACCGCCGTATCCCGTTTCTTTTGTGTCGGCTGGATAAATGTACGGCCAATATAGCGGTTCTTGATCAGGCCTTCCACATAGGGAATCCCAGACTCATAGGCGTAGCCGGAGGCTGCCGTATTGCCGGAATCCGGCACAGAAATGACGATATCTGCCTGATAGCGGCTTTCCCTTGCCAGCACACGCCCCATCATGAAACGGGCATCATGCACGCTCTGTCCGTCAATAACGGAATCCGGACGCGCAAAATAAATATATTCGAAGATACAGGATGCACGCTTGGCTCCTGCAGCAAATCGATAGGATTTGAGCCCATCCTCATCGATGACGACCATCTCACCCGGCTCGACATCGCGCACGAACTCCGCACCCACGACATCCAGCGCACAGCTCTCTGATGAAAGGATCCATGTATTGTCGATTTTGCCGATGCAAAGCGGGCGGAAGCCCTGTGGATCACGCGCACCGATGAGTTTTTCTTCCGTCATGATGGTCAGGCAGTAAGCACCCTCGATCTGCTTCAGGCTCTCGATGATCTTATCTTCTACCTTCTCCTGACGTGAACGCGCAATAAGATTCACAAAGACCTCCGAATCAATCGAGGTCTGGAAAATCGTGCCCTGCTCCTCCAGACGGCGGCGGATTGCAGCAGCATTCGTGAGATTGCCGTTATGCGCCAGGCTGATTTTGCCGCCTGCATAGTTAACCATAAGCGGCTGTGTATTCGCAAGCAGGCTGGAGCCCGTAGTCGAATAGCGCACATGGCCAATGGCAATATACTGGTTCTCCATGTGCGGGATCTGATGCCGGAAGACCTCATTGACAAGGCCCATGCCGCGTGTAACGTCCATCCAGGCACCATCCGTGATGGCAATGCCTGCACTTTCCTGGCCTCTGTGCTGCAACGCATAAAGCCCCAGATACGTCATCTCTGCAACGTTATCCTCATGGGAGTAAACGCCGTAGACGCCGCATTCTTCTTTCCATTTGTTTGCTTCGATTTCTATCATTATTCTCTTTCTTCTCCTGTCCTGTGAAGAAGGACTCCCTCACTGTGCTGCCAAAGCCGCACGGTGTCTCCCCCCATTTATTGAACGAAAAAAGCAGCCATCAAGTCATAGCTGTGCTGCGACATGAGCTGCTTTCTTTTCTACATCCTGAACCATCTTTGAACGATAGGCTGCAAGCTTTTCCTGCAGGCCCTGATCAGACACAGCAAAAATCTGCACAGCAAAAATAGCCGCGTTCTTCGCGCCATTGATTGCCATGGTTGCCACTGGAATCCCAGACGGCATCTGAACCGTACTCAGCAATGCATCCATGCCATTCAGGGGTGTTGCGTTGATCGGCACACCGATGACCGGCAAGGTCGTATAGCTTGCAATGACTCCGCCCAGATGAGCGGCTGCGCCCGCTGCTGAAATAAACGCACCGATACCGCGATCCGGTGCTGATGTTACAAATTCACGTACCTTGCCCGGCGTACGATGTGCCGAAGCAACCACAACCTCTGACTCAATGCCAAACTGTTTCAGAAGCTCAACGGCCGGCTTCAGGATTGGCCAGTCGGAATCACTTCCCATAACTATGGCGACTTTCATGAATCAATCATCTCCTAAAATTCATTCGTTAAAGGGACACCTGTCCTTGACGGAATCCCAGATTTCCTTTTACCATTCTATGATAACAGAAAAAGCGAAAAACTGTCAACGAAAAGCCATGCCATTTGCTGGCTTTTCGCGACAGTTTCAGCAGAATAACGCCAGAAAGGATGATTTTGCCCCAAACTTCTCTCTCGTTATTTTTGCAAAAGCCGAATGACTTCAGCTGCAATCTCATCCGTTTTCGCGCTGCCGCCCAAATCCGGCGTAAGAACCTTTTTTTCCACGAGCATAGTCTCGATCACCCGCAGAATGCGCAGCGCCCAGTCCTTCTTTCCCCAGAAATCCAGCATCTGGCTTACCGACCAGATCGATGCCAGCGGATTGGCAATGCCCCTGCCTGCAATATCCGGTGCTGAGCCATGGATCGGCTCGAACATGGAAGGATACTTCTTTTCCGGATTCAGATTGGCACCGGCAGCCAGTCCCATTCCACCCGCAATAGCCGCACCGAGGTCCGTAAGAATGTCCCCAAACAGATTGCTCGTCACAACGATCTGGAACCTGCCCGGATCCTTTACAAAAAGCATGCTTGCCGCATCCACGAGATACGAATGCGTCTCCACCTCCGGATATTCCGCACCGATTTCCTGAAAAATCTGGTCCCAGAATACCATGGAGTAGCCCAGCGCATTGCCCTTGCTGATGCTGGTGAGTGTTTTATGCTGTGTTTTCGCAAGCTCATAAGCATAACGAATGACGCGCTCTGTGCCATGACGAGAAAACACCCCTGTCTGCAGCGCAACTTCCTGCGGAGTGCCCGGATAGAGGCGTGCGCCGACATTCGCATACTCGCCCTCGCTGTTTTCCCGCACCACAAGCATATCGATATCCTCCTGTCTGACATCTTTCAGCGGGCATGGTGCACCTGCCAGAAGCTTCACCGGACGCAGATTGATATACTGGTCAAAGCCGCGGCGGATTTTGAGCAGCAGATCACCCAGAGAGATATGATCCGGCACGCCTGGATAGCCGACAGCACCAAGGTAGATCGCATCGAAGCCCTTGAGCTTTTCCATGCCGTCTGCCTCCATCATTTCCCCATGCTTCAGATAGTATTCACAGCCCCAGGGAAACTCTGTAAACTCTACCGCAAAAGAACCATCCATTTCTGCCACAGCCTTCAATACTTTAATGCCTTCCGCAAGTACCTCCGGGCCGATGCCGTCTCCTGCAATGACCGCAACCTTGAAATTTTCCATACGCAATGCCTCCTCTAAACTCTCTTTCTTTAACTTCGTGAAAAAAATAGAATCCCCTGTCTGAGGATTCTATTTTTCTGTTATTTCTTTGTTTTTTCCCCTGCAGGCATTTGCTGATATTCCTTGGAACGGCTGAACTTCTGCCATTCATCCTGGATTGCACGCACCTGCATGATGTATTTCTCATAGACCGCTGTATTTTTGCTGGTCTGTGTATCCCCTGCAGCTGTAGCCACCGCAGTACTGGTTTCTGCCTGCACGCCTGCTGCAGAAGCCGCATCCGCCGCTGCTTCAACAGGGGCTGCCGCTGCAGCTGATACTGCGGCAGCACTTTCCGCAGCGGGCGCCGCTGCCAGATCAGGAGCTGTCATAGCTGCTCCGGCAGAAGCCGATACTGCATTGCCCGCTGCCGCACTGACCCCGGCCGCCTCTGCAGCAGAAACCGTTCCGCTGCCTGCTGCAGCCATCCCGCCTGCCATACCGCCCCCGGAAGCTGTCCCGATGCCGCCGGCTCCACTGAGCTCAGCTTTTGCCGATGCTGCTACCTCGATCTGAGCACGTGTAACAGCCTGCTGGGCCTCCGCTTTGGTTTTCGCATGCTTCAGATCATCTTTGAGCCGTTCGCGCACTTCCTTGACTTTAACAGCTTTCTCGTAGAGATCCGGACTGTTCTTCTCCAGATAGCGCAGCTCTTCATCCGAAATCTCACGGCCATTCATGAGTTTCTGCTTGATGGATGCCACACGTTCCGAGGAATCATCGCTGTCGCTGGTATGCGAAAGCATGATGTCCACAATGTTGTCGTCCTTTTTCTTGTCCGTTTCCAGGTCCTGGCCAGTCTGCAATTTGTAGTTCACTTTTACCTGCAAGGTATGCTGCTGCAAATAAGAACCAAGTTTTCCAATTCCTTCAAACATTTTATCACGTCCTTGTCATTATTGTTTCTATCCTTTATATCGACGATTCTATGAAAAA
>CAZTAP010000194.1:0-4677 GCA_964611665.1 uncultured Selenomonadaceae bacterium
ATAATCATAAATTATCGTTATACTGCGCGTAAAAAATAGTAAACAATCCTTTGATTTTTTCCGGGTTTATCCGGATTGCACAGAATGCGTACTTTTGTACATTTAAAGCATTTACAAGTTTACAAAAATGCGTATAATATAACTATAACAACGAAAAAACAAAGGGGACTTTACATATGATGATGGGGAAAAAGGTTTTTGTTCTGGCTGCGATGATGCTGTTTGCTTTGAGCGCGGTGACTTATGCGGTAAGTGATACGAGCGAAATCGTGCAGGGAGCGTCTGCGGAAAAGGAACAGACCGAAACGGTGCTCAATGCGAACAATCAGCTCTATGCCAATGGCGGACATGATGGTTCTTATCTGCATCTTGGCGTCATGCGTGCGGCGGTTACACAGAAATAAACAAATTCGTGGTAAGGCTGGAAACAGACAGGGCAGGGCTGCCCTGTCTGTTTCCAGCCTTTTTGCATGTTTTCAGCGGATTTTCAGATTCATATGCTAAAATGAAACCGTTGCAGTTCTGGAAAAAGCAATGAACAGAAAATTTAGGAGGCAGTTTGATGAAATTGATGGGAACAGGCAGACAAAAACTCTTTGCAGTACTTTGTATGGTCGTTATGGCGGCAATGTTATTGGCCGGCTGTACACCGAAGCATCCGGAAGCGGACATCCAGACGTATTGTGAAGCGGTCGTCCATGAGGATCAGGCAAGTGCTGATAAGATTAAGATTTCGCCGGAGAATATGCGTAAGCAGGCCAAGAAGCAGTCGAAAAAGATGATGGCATCTGTTGTGAAGAATTCAAAGAATGATGCCGGCCTGGATAAGGTAACAGATGGCATGTACAATGTCCTTAACCGCATGCAGGTGAAGACGGAACTGGTCTCGCAAGAGGGCGAGACGGCAACGGTCAAGGTAACAACGGACTATATCGATTATATGGGAATCGTCCAGACCAAGCTCACGCCAAAGATCCAGAAGGTAGCTGTTGCACATCAGAATGAGCTGCAGGCACTTTCTCCGCAGCAACAGATGGACAAGCTCCTGGGATATGTATATGATGGTCTTGTTGAGGAGCTGGATAAAGCAGAAGTCGCAGGGCAGCAGTCCTTTACGGTGAAGTGCAAGGTCGATAAGGATCTTAACATGTGGGTACCAGAGCATTCGGAAGAATTTGTGCAGAAGCTTGTGACGAATATGTTTATGCCGGATGCAAATGATGATGACGATGATGATGCATCTTCTGCGTCATCCAGCCGGAAGAAATAAAAACGGCTGTGCCTGCTGCGTGAATAAACGTACAGGCTTGTCACAAAAGTTACAGCTTTTTGAGGCGCTATATCCTATCATAGGATATAGCGCCTTTGCTTTTGTGAATATGGTTCATAAATTAATAACTTATCAAACCGATAGGGATTGACAATTAGCGTGAAAGGCAATACAATGAATCTAATCCCGAGTATTTTAATGAGGATTATTGGGATTAAGAAGTTAAGCAATGAACCTTACGATTTGCAGTAAGAGAAATAAGGAGAGTATAGATTATGGCTGAGAAATTATTGGAGATCAAAGACCTTCATGCGGGGGTCGAAGGCAAAGAAATCCTGAAGGGGCTGAACCTTTCCATCAACAAAGGCGAGGTGCATGTCATTCTTGGACCGAATGGGTCGGGCAAGTCCACGCTCATGAACATCATCCTGGGGCATCCGAAATATGAGGTGACGGGCGGCACCATGAGCTTTGAGGGCGCAGATCTTAATAAACTCAAAACGTTTGAACGTGCACGCAAGGGGATCTTTCTTTCGTTCCAGACGCCGGAAGAGATTCCGGGCATTACGGTTGAAAATATGCTTCGCACGGCAAAGCAGGCCGTAAGTGATGAACATATCAAGATCCTGGCCTTCCGCAAGAAGCTCAGGAAGACCATGGAAGAGCTGAAGATGGACCCGTCTTATGCAGAACGTTATATGAATGTCGGTTTTTCGGGCGGTGAGAAGAAGCGCAACGAAATCCTGCAGCTTCTGATGCTGGAGCCGAAGCTTGCTTTGCTGGACGAGACGGATTCCGGGCTGGATGTCGATGCCGTACAGATCGTTTCGAACGGCGTGAGCAAATTCCATAACGAAGAGAATTCCTGCCTGATCATCACGCATAACACGCGTATCCTTGAGCAGCTTACCGTAGACCGGGTCCATGTGCTTATGGGCGGCTGCATAGTTGAAGAAGGCGGACCGGAGCTCATCGAGGATATCAACCGCCGAGGGTTTACGCATATTCTGGATGCTCAGAATGATGGGCGCGGTGATTGCGCGACCTGTTCCATTGAATGTCCGTGTCCTGCGAAATGAGGTGTGAGGATTGGAAAAGAAGAAAACCTTTGTCGAAGATATAGAACGTACGCTGTACGATATAAAAAATGAAGACCGGCCGATTTATAAGACGCAGCAGGGGCTTACCGAGGACATCATCCGTGATATCTCCCGCCAGAAGAACGATCCGGACTGGATGCTGGATTTCCGCCTGAAGTCGCTCGGGGTCTACAACCATACGCCGATGCCGACCTGGGGGCCGGATCTTTCGGAGCTCAATATGGATGAAATCGTGACCTATGTAAAGCCGGATGCGAAAATGACAGGCAGCTGGAAAGAGGTACCGGAAGAAATCAAGGACACGTTTGACCGGCTGGGCATCCCGGAAGCAGAGAAGACATCTTTGGCCGGGGTAGGCGCACAGTATGATTCCGAAGTGGTCTATCACAGCATTCAGGAAAGTCTGGTGAAGCAGGGGGTCATTTATACCGATATGGAAACGGCGCTGCGGGAGCATGAAGATATCGTGAAAGAATACTTCATGAAGCTCGTGCCGCCGAAGGATCATAAATTCGTGGCACTGCATGGTGCTGTCTGGTCGGGCGGCTCCTTCGTCTATGTACCGGAAGGCGTTCAGGTCAAGATCCCGCTGCAGTCCTATTTCCGGCTGAATGCACCGGGTGCAGGGCAGTTCGAGCATACGCTCATCATCGTGGAAAAGGGGGCGAGCCTGCATTTCATTGAGGGCTGCTCTGCGCCGAAGTACAACGTGACGAACCTGCATGCCGGCTGTGTTGAGCTTTATGTAAAGGAGGGCGCGCGTCTCAGATATTCAACGATTGAGAACTGGTCGCGCAACATGATGAACCTCAACACGAAGCGTGCGCTTGTTGAGAAGGATGGCATCATCGAGTGGGTTTCCGGGTCGTTTGGCTCCCATGTGTCGATGCTCTATCCCTGCAGTATCCTGCATGGCGAAAATGCACGCTGCGAGTTTACAGGCGTGACCTTTGCCTCGAAAGGACAGCACCTGGATACGGGGGCAAGCGTCATTCATGCAGCGCCGCATACCTCTGCGAATATCAATACACGTACGATTTCCAAGGCGGGCGGTAAGGCAGTTTACCGCAGTGCAGTCAGGGTCACGCCGAATGCAGACCATGCGAAATGCTCGGTGAACTGTGAATCGCTCATGCTCGATGATATTTCCCGTTCAGATACGCTGCCCGTCATGGACATTCAGGGCGATGAGGCGGATATCGGACATGAGGCGAAGATTGGCCGCATCAGTGATGAAGCCGTATTCTATCTCACGAGCCGCGGCATCAGTGAAGATGAAGCGCGTGCGATGATTGTGCGCGGCTTTGTCGAGCCGATTGCCAAGGAACTGCCGTTGGAATATGCTGTGGAAATGAACAATCTTGTGAATATCGAGCTGGAAGGCACGATGGGTTAAGGAGGGTTACCGAATGGAACAGACAAAAGTATACAGCTCCATACCCATGCGCACCTGGCGCTGGCTTGGAGTCAATGAAGCGCGGCAGCCGGAGAACCTGCCGTCCGGGCTTGAAGAGCAGGAAATCCGTGTAGGGAAGGGCGAGCAGGAGGCCGTTGTTGTCGTTTATCGCAAAGAACAGCGTGGGAAGCTCCGCGCCCATGTCGAAGAAGGCGGGGAGCTGCGGCTCGTGAAGCTCCAGCTGCTGCCTGCCGATGTCGCCCATGCAGACGATATCGAGATCAAAGTGGAAAAGGGAGCGAAGCTCCATTATACTGCAATCGAAGCAGGCTCGGCATACTCGGTCACGAAGCTTCTGGTAGAGCTTGCAGGTGACGAAGCGGCAGCTGATGTCGCAGCCATTTATTTCGGGGATGAGCAGCGTGAAATCGATATGAACTATATCATCCGCCAGCAGGGCAGGCATACGGATGCGAATATGCAGGTACGCGGTGCGCTCATGGACAAGAGCCAGAAAATCTTCCGTGGTACGCTGGACTTCGTACGCGGTGCGAAAAAGTCTGTGGGACGTGAGAATGAAGAGGTTGTGCTGCTGTCGCCGACGGTACGCAACCGTTCGGTGCCGCTCATGCTTTCCGGTGAGGATGATGTCGATGGACATCATGCGGTAAGCATCGGCAAGATGGACCAGGAAAAGCTCTTTTATCTCATGAGCCGCGGTCTAGACCTGGCGGAGGCGCAGCGGCTTGTGGTCGAGGCTTCCTTCAATCCGGTGCTGGAGCGCATTCCGGAAGAAGCTTTGCGTTCTGAAGTTGATGAATATATCAAGGGGAGGATTTCACATGGGAAATGATCGGGATTTTCGCAAGGATTTTCCCTTGCTCGCGAATACAATGAATGGCAAACCGCTT
>CAZTAP010000195.1:0-4646 GCA_964611665.1 uncultured Selenomonadaceae bacterium
TTACGAAATACAGTATAAAAAATGCATTGGCAGTATCTGCAAAATGTGCTATAATGTTAGCCATGGAAAGATAGGGTATGGGCACATACCAAATCATGTTTCAGAGCGTATGAAACATGATTTTTTTATGCGATTTTGGTTTTGCTTGATTTGGGAAGAAAAGAGAGTGATGTATGAAATCCTTAACAAAAACAGAAATAGTGTCGATTGGCCTCATGATGTTTTCCATCTTTTTTGGTGCGGGGAATCTGATTTTTCCGCCTGCATTGGGACAGACTGCAGGGAATCATCTTGTGCCGGCCATCCTGGGTTTTTTGCTTACCGGCGTTGGCCTGCCTTTGCTGGGCGTAGTGGCTATTGCGCTTAAGGGCGGACGGTATACGGAGTTCATTGAACAGCATGTGCATCCTAAATTTGCACTGGTTTTGCTTAGTGTGCTGTATCTTACGATTGGACCTTTGTTTGCAATACCGCGCACAGGGGCTGTGTCGTTTGAAATTGGAATACGTCCGTTTCTGACGCAGGACAGCATGCAGCTGGGACAGTTTATTTATACGGCGGTGTTTTTTATCCTTACCTATGTGCTTGCGTTGAATCCAAGCAAGATCATCGATCGCGTTGGCAAGATCCTTACGCCGCTGCTGCTTTTTTTTCTGGTGGTGCTGTTTGCAAAATCCTTTCTGTCGCCTTTGGGAGACATTCTGCCGGCGACGGGAGATTATCTTGTGACGCCGTTTTCCCAGGGATTCCAGAATGGCTATCTCACGATGGACCTGCTTGCGTCTCTGGCTGTGGGGGCTATTGTGGTCAATGCAGTGCGCATGCAGGGTATTGAGGACGAAAAGCAGATTGGCAGGATCTGTATGATCGGCGGCGTCATTGCCGTAACACTTATGAGCGGCGTCTATATTTCGCTGGGCTATCTTGGTGCGACGAGTGCCGGCGTGCTTGGGCAGTCGCCGAATGGCGGTGTGCTGCTTTCTGAGGCTGCCGGGATTTTCTTTGGCCCGATGGGCAACGCATTGCTGGCGCTCATCATCATGTTTGCCTGTCTTACGACAAGCTGCGGCATGGCTTCGGCCTGTGCCTGGTATTTCAACGGCGCACTGAAGAACAAGGTATCTTATCAGCGGATCCTCTTGTACAGCACGGTTTTCAGCTTTGCTGCCTCGAACGTCGGCTTGACCGAGCTCATCCGGATTTCTATTCCATTCCTTACGGCTATTTATCCGGTTGTCATTGTGCTCGTGCTGCTTTCTTTGTTTTCCGGCCTTTGGAGGAAGCGTACCGGTGTATATCGCTGGAGCCTTGCCTTTACGTTTGCATTCAGTATTTTCGATGGCCTGAATGCGGCTGATTTGCAGATCGATGCGATCAACACGCTGTTCGGCCAGTATATTCCTTTTTATGCAGTTCATCTTGGCTGGCTCGTGCCGGCTGTTTTAGGAGCAGTGCTGGGATTTTTCCTTTCTGGAAGGAAGATGGCTGCAGATTGTGCCCAAAAGGAAATCATGGAATAAATGAAATAGAAATTCCTGCAAGACCAAAGCTTTCCTGAGTTGTTTGAAGAGTTATGTGCAATGGACACATGTTTTTGTACATAACTCTTTTTGTTTACAATTGTATGGATTATCCGTATAATAGGAAGGTGAATAATAAACGATAGGAATTTAATGAATGGAAGGTGCTTATATGGATGAAGAAGGGAAAATGAAGCGAGGCCTGAAAAATCGCCATTTGCAGATGATTGCGTTAGGCGGTGCTATCGGTACAGGATTATTTTATGGTTCTGCGTCTACGATTGCCTTAGCCGGGCCGGCGGTTATGCTGTCCTATCTTCTGGGCGGCATTGTGATCTTTTTTATTATGCGTATGCTGGGAGAAATGGCTGTTGATGAACCGGTATCTGGTTCGTTCAGCTATTATGCAGCGAAATACTGGGGCGGGTTTCCGGGTTTTCTGTCCGGCTGGAATTATTGGTTCAATTATGTCATTGTAAGCATGGCGGAACTTACGGCTGTCGGGATTTATATGAATTACTGGCTGCCGGATCTGCCGCAATGGCTGTCTGCACTCATTTGTCTTGTTGTCATTACTACAATCAATCTGGTCAATGTACGTGCTTATGGAGAAATGGAATTCTGGATGGCAATCATCAAGGTGTCGGCCATTGTCTGCATGATTGTTCTGGGGGCCTATCTGATTTTTTCCGGACCGCAGGGGTTTCCGGACAATCTCAGCAATCTTTGGAACCAGGGCGGATTTTTCCCGAACGGAGCCTGGGGAGTTGCACTCTCGGTTGTGGTAGTGATGTTTTCGTTTGGCGGCATTGAGCTTATTGGCATTACGGCGGGGGAAGCCGATGATCCGGACCATACGATCCCGAAAGCCATCAATCAGGTCATCTGGCGTATCCTGATTTTTTATGTAGGCACGATGGCGGTGCTCATGGCTCTCTGGCCTTGGAATCAGGTCGGTAAGGAGGCCAGTCCGTTTGTACAGATTTTTTCGAATGTCGGTATTCCGGCAGCAGCTCATATTTTGAATTTCGTTGTGCTCACCGCGGCAATCTCTGTGTATAATTCTGCGATTTACAGTAATTCGCGTATGCTGTATGGCCTTGCAGAGGCAGGCGAGGCGCCGGCTTTTTTCAAGCGCCTTTCGGCACATGGCGTACCGGTGAACGGGATTTTCGTTTCTTCCGGGATTACGCTGCTCGTCGTTGCCGTGAATTATTTCTTTCCCGGCAAGGTATTCATGTATCTTTTGTCGATTGCCGTGGCAGCCGCAGTCATCAGCTGGGTGACGATTGCCGTTACGCATCTGAAGTTCCGCAGGTATTGTGCAGAGCAGGGGCGTGATACAAAATTCAAGTCGCTTTTTTATCCGGTCACGAATTATCTGTGCCTGGCTTTTCTGGCAGGAATCATCCTGCTCATGACGCAGATCCCGGATATGCAGATGGCCGTCATTGTTCTGCCAATCTGGTTGTTCGTGCTCTGGCTGGGCTATTCGTATAAGAAGAAAAAGGCATAGAGCAGGAAATATTATAAAAAAGCTTGCATAATGAACTGTTTTACAGTAAAATAGCTATTGTTGGTTGTTGAGACCGGCATATGCTGATTTAGCTCAGTTGGTAGAGCAGCTCATTCGTAATGAGCAGGTCGTAGGTTCAAATCCTATAATCAGCTCCATAGAGAGCATTTGTCCTCCGAGGTTTTCGGAGGGCTTTTTTTGTAGGGAAAATGCTGCAATGACGCGCTGAATATCCTCCCTTTGCTTTACTGCTGAAAACATATTCTAGATGCTTTGGCTAAAATATATATATGCGTAAATAAAATACACATTGTAACCGGAAAGGTAAGTCGGTAAAATGAAATAGTGGGATTCTTTCAATATTGGGGGAAAAAGCGTGACTTGTAATCTTTCAGCTGTCTTTACTAATCGAGCGATCGTGTCCGATGATGCATTGCGGGATTTTCTCGCGCAGATAAAAATTCGTATTCTTGGCTATGGAATCAAACGGTCCGTTACGGCAGAGCGTGTGGATGATTACATTCTGCCTTCTTTTTTATTGGTCTATTACCATAAGGGTTCTGTGGAGATTTCTCATGCAGAACAGACAACGGAAATTGCAGCCGGCTCATTTTATCTGCATGAGCCTTTTGAGGTTTATCGCGGGACTCGTACCAGCAAGGAGCCGTTGGAATTTGTTTATGTCAATTTTGATATTACGCCAATGTCTTTGCAGGGAATTTTCAAATATCATGCATTTCATGCAGGGGATGCTGTTTTTCAGAACAGCTGGTATAGCAAGCTGGGCGACAGCCTGCTGGAATTCTGCCATCGGACAGAGGGCGCAGAGCCCTATCCCGAGGTATTCCTGGAGTATGCCATGAAGGAAATGGCGGCCTATATTCTTTATGACCGTCTGGAGTATTCGCTGCTGGACAGCCTGGTAAATGACAGCAGGGAATCTGTGCTCATTGACCGGACTTTTGCCTATATAGAGCAGCATTTGGCAGAATCGGTTGATATTGGGCAGATGCTGCAGGTTTTGGGGACGAGCCGCAGCACGTTGTATCGTGTTTTTTTACGCTATCTTAAGACTTCCCCGAGCAAGGCGATTACCCAGTTCAAAATCGAGCATGCGCTGCGGCTGATCCAGATGGGATGTTCGATCACGGAAATCGCCAAGGTGCTGGGGTATTCCTCGGTATATCATTTCAGCAATACGTTCAAGCAGGTGATGGGCAAGCGCCCGACGGAATACAAGAAGGGACTGGACGAAGAAAAGGCCTGAAACTTCCGAATGTGCCGGGAATGTCTTATGCAGCAGGTTTTTTAGAAAAATATTTAAAAAAGTGTTGACAAAACATGGATAAGACGTTAAAATATATTTTGTCAGTTGCGACAGCGGCTGGATAAGATGCTGATGTAGCTCAGTTGGTAGAGCAGCTCATTCGTAATGAGCAGGTCGTAGGTTCAAATCCTATCATCAGCTCCATATCGTGCGGAAATAGCTCAGTGGTAGAGCACCACCTTGCCAAGGTGGGGGTCGCGAGTTCGAGCCTCGTTTTCCGCTCCATATCATGCGGAAGTAGCTCAGTGGTAGAGCACCACCTTGCCAAGGTGGGGGTCGCGAG
>CAZTAP010000196.1:0-4638 GCA_964611665.1 uncultured Selenomonadaceae bacterium
AGCGGACTGCCATCCAATGCCTCGACACCACGAACGGTCAGGAAACGGCCCTGACGCTCAATCAATTCAGCTATACAAAACAGAATCGGATTTGGACGATGCGGTGAACGGCAGGAAAATACCCCTGTTTCCACAGTTCCTCTACAGGGGGTCATCTTCAGCCGATGACGATCAGCACGATCTGCTTCATACAGGATGATCAGATGCTTCTGCTTCTCAATATTCAGCAGCCCCTCCGCATAATCCTCATAGATTTCCAGCTGCACCGTTCCGGATGACCAGCGCCCTTGTCTCGGCGCTTCTGATGCCTGCCGGTAACGGCTATGAATACAGCCAATAGACACACATTCCATCGTATCCACTCCCATCAAATCAATCGCAAATTTCTTCTATTCATCTCATCATACAATTTCAGACATCCTTCTATGTATGACGTTTTATCATGTAATCAATGATAAAAATTCGTTTTTCAGATTTAATTGATTGTGCTACAGTAAATGAAACACAGAATCATAGAAAGAAGGATATGTCATGAAAGCAAAACTCTATTTTCTACTCTCAATGATGATATTTGGTGCTGTCGGAATCTTTGCCAAATACATCGCACTGGACTCCTGTCAGATTGCATTTTTTCTGAGTCTGATTGGTGCCCTGTTTTTGTTCAGCTTGTGCCTTTTGAAAAAACGTTCCCTGCCCTGTCAAAAGGTGAGGAAGAACCTCCCGCTTTTACTGACCGCAAGCCTTGCCTTGAGCGGTAACTGGATTTTCCTTTTCCAGGCATATAAAAAAACAACCATTGCCAATGCAGCCTTAACCTATTATCTGGCCCCCATCTTGGTCATCCTTGCGGCACCGCTCATCCTGCAGGAAAAGCTCTCCTTGAGAAAGCTGCTTTGTACAGCATTTGCTCTGCTGGGACTTTTCCTCATTCTGAACAATGGATTGAACGAAAGTTCCGCAGATTCTCTCACCGGAATGATTTATGGCCTTATCGCAGCAGTCTTTTACGCTGCACTGACCCTCATCAACAAATTCATAAAAGATCTGGATGGTCTTACCAATACCTGTTTCCAGCTCTTGTTTTCTGCCATTCTGCTGTTCTGCTGGAGCGTACTCGCAGGCAGCAGTTGGAGCAGTCTGCCTGCAGCAGATGATATCCTCCTGCTGCTCGTGCTTGGTATCTGCCATGGCGGTGCCGGCTTCTATCTGTTTTTTACCGGAATGCAGGCGCTGAATGGTCAAAGCATTGCTATCCTCAGCTATGCCGATCCGCTGACTTCGCTTTTGCTTTCTGTTCTATGCATGAATGAGCCCATGAGCCTGCTGCAGGGAATCGGCGCCCTTCTATTATTCAGCTCGATCTGGCTGGCTGAGAGAACATCAACCGCCCCTTATGCTGCCGCCGCGGCGAAATCCTCAGCGATACGGTAAATAGTCAAGAAAGCGCCGCAGTGCTGCCGAAGCCTGCTTTTTCCCCCGCAAAGCCAGGGCAATCTCTCGATACACGGGCATTTCCAGTTCCCTGGTGACAATATGATAAGGAATACGCCGCAAAATAAGCTCCGGCAATATGCTGATACCCAGGCCGCTTTCTACCATCGACATGATGGCATAATCATCCAATGTCCGAAACCGTACATCAGGCTGGAGTCCCTGCTCTGCAAAAACCGCTGCCGCCTCTGCCTCTCCATCTTTTTCCAGCATCATGAAAGGATATTCCTGCAATGCAGCTGCAGGAATCCTGGAGAATTTCGTCAATGGATGATTTTCCGGCAAAACCACCAGCAAAGGATCCCGGGCAAGGAATATCGTCTCCAAATCACTATGGATGGGCAGGCGTAAAAATCCACAATCTACACGCCCATCCTCAATCCATTTTTCGATTTCCTGATAATCTCCCAGCAAAAGTTCGTATTCGATGGCAGGATAGTCCTGCTGGAATCGCTGGATAATCCTGGGCAGCCAATGTGCTGCCACACTGGAAAAGGTCCCAATCCGTATAATTCCAGACTGCAGGCCGTTCAATGCATCGACCTCATTCTGCAGGTCATGATAATCTGCACATAGCTTCTTTGCATAGGGCAGCAGCGCCACTCCCTCTGAAGTCAGCCGGACCCCTGCACGGCTTCGTTCCAGCAAAGATACCTTCCATTCTTTTTCCAGATCATGGATCATCCGGCTGATCCCCGACTGCGAATAATTCAGAAGCTCTGCCGCACGCGTGAAGCTTCCATATTCTACGGTTTTGATAAATGCCAGGTACTTCAACAAATTAACGTCCATAAACAGCTGCCTCTGCTTTCAATTATTTCGCATCCCATTTTGTCTTCTTCATCATAACACATTTTCCTGCTTTTCCTAAAGGGCCCCTGTAGTCTCAGAGTCTGTGCAACTGAACACACACGCAAATGAATTTTCTGTAAATTAATCGATTTCTAATGAATAAGCCACACATTTGACACAAAAAAGCACTATGTTATTCCTATAGAAATAAATTTACAGAGAAAGGCATGATAAAAATGACAGACAACATCACACGACTCATGAGCAGCAAAGTACCTGAAATCACTCTCTTATTCTGGATTGCCAAAATCCTTACCACAGGTATGGGGGAAGTATTCTCCGACTTCGTCTTCTTCAACAAGGCCTTCCTGCGGGAACACGTTCTGCTGGCAGGTGCCGCCGGCCTCGTCGTCACGATTTTGATTCAAATGGCTGCCAGACGATACATCGTATGGCGCTATTGGCTGGCGGTCATTGCCGTGAGCATTTTCGGCACAATGTTTGCCGATTACATTCACGACGGACTGGATTTGGACTTCATGGAATCCACCCTGCTCTTCCTTGGCTTCCAGCTGACCGTGTTCATTCTTTGGTATGCAGCAGAGAAAACATTATCCATTGCCAGCATCTACACCAGCAGACGCGAATTTTTCTATTGGGCGACAGTATTGGGCACCTTTGCACTGGGTACAGCCGCAGGAGACTTTACCGCAGACGGCCTGGGCTGGGGAACCTTCGCCTCCGGCCTTTGCTTCACGCTTCTCATTCTCGTACCTGCACTTGGTTACCGTTATCTCCATTGGAACAGCATCTTCTCCTTCTGGTTCGCCTATATTATGACCAGACCGCTTGGCGCTTCCTTCTCCGACTGGATGGCAAGAGACCTTGGCTGGGGTACCGGCCCCGTAAGCCTTGTACTGACAATTTTGATTGTCCTTCTGGTCAGCTATCTTGCCTATCAGCAAGCCGAACCCGAAAAAATCGGGCATACGGTTTAAGGAAAACCTTTTCCTCTGCAAAACAAACCATGCGATTACCCGTCCATAAACAGATAATCGCATGATTTTTTCCTGTATCGTTGCGTCAAGGATACTTTATTTGCCGAAGAGCTCAATGGCTTCTGCCATATTTCTCCGTACCGCTACGCCAAACGGACAACGCATCTCACAAGCTCCACAGGAAATACACTCTGATGCTTTGTGCTCCAAAACTGCATAATGTTCACGCACAGTTTCCGGCACACATCCCTGTGCCCTGGCAAGATTCAGGAATTTCGTAACCATAGCAACATCGATTCCCTGCGGGCAAGGTGCACAATGTCCGCAATACATGCAATGGCCCTGCCAGCGAATCTTTGGAAATGCCGCAAAAGCTGCAGCATAGTCCTTTTCCTGCTCCGATGCCGATTCATAGGACAAAGTCATCCGCAGCTCATCAAGTGTATGCGCTCCAGCCAGAACCGTTGCTACCGCTGGACGCGTCAGTGCATAATGCAGGCATTGATTGGCCGTAAGCGCCCTCCCCGCCGGTGAGAGTTCCTCATTCAACAGATCTCCGCCGCCAAAAGCCTTCATGACCGTGATGCCCACGCCTCTGCTTTGGCAAAGCTCATAAAGACTTTCCCGGTCCGGGTCCATATTCAAAAGCTCTCCCGTATAATTCTCGCCCTTCCAAAGTTCCTCACAGTCCTCGCCTGCCGGCTGCAAGTCATAACACGGATTGATGCTGAACATCAGAACATTGATCAAGCCGCTCTCCACGGCAGCCTTCGCAGCCTTTGGATTATGGCTGCTCATGCCGATCTGATGGATTCGGCCTGCAGCCTGCAGCTTTCTGGCATATTCCATGACCGGG
Source organism: uncultured Selenomonadaceae bacterium (assembly GCA_964611665.1). Classification (GTDB taxonomy): domain Bacteria; phylum Bacillota; class Negativicutes; order Selenomonadales; family Selenomonadaceae; genus CAZTAP01. The sequence continues at coordinate 4,138 of CAZTAP010000196.1, forward strand.
CCGTCCTTTATCTGCTGCCAATCAGCAAGCGAATCCACATAGTGGATCATCCCCACGTCCACATAATCGGTCTGTAAAAGCTGCAGCATTTCGCCAAAACTTGGCCGGACCTCCTGGATATTGCGCGTGCGTTCATATTGGCCGTTTTTCCAGACAGCACACAGATGCACCTGCAGCACAAATTTCTCTCTCCGCCCAGCCAAAGCCAGGCCCAAAAGTCTGCGCATTTTCGGATCAGGCGCATAAAAATCAAGATAATTTATTCCTTCCTGTTCTGCCAGATCAAGAAAATCCTTCATGTATATCCCCTCATGATCGGTCAGCCCTTCACAACCAATGCCCAGTTCACTTACGCGCAGGCCTGTATTCCCCAAAGTCCTGTATTGCATCATGCAGCCTCCTCTTTATTTGATTCTCTTACAGCATATCACCTTGAGTCAGCTCAAAGTCAAATAAAATGTCGTCCCCGTCCTTGTTAAATGAAATAGCTCTCTGCTTATC
>CAZTAP010000197.1:0-4570 GCA_964611665.1 uncultured Selenomonadaceae bacterium
GACGCTTTGTATGTTTCATCGTCAGCCCGATAAAGGAGCCCATCGCACGGGGATTATCGGGCGAACCATTCAAAAAGGGCAAATAAAGCAAATCACTATCCTCTGGATGAATCGAGGCCGCCCATTCATTCGCAAGTTCATAAAGCGAATGATGTTCTTTTTCCAGCCTTTCTCGTTCTTCCTTCATCAATCCCTGCAAAAACCACTCCATATTGCCGGCGGAAGTCGGACTGCTTTCTTCGACCAGATAATAACCAGGAATGCAAAAAAAAGAATTCAACGCTGCACTTCCATCCCGGATTGGCTGACGTGACAAGAATTCATTGATGCTCCAGGTGCCGGCAATCATACAAAGATGATTTTCATCGATCAGACCACTGGCAATCCCGCAAGCATTGACATCAAACATCCCCGCGGCTGCGATTGTCCCTTCAGCCAATCCTGTCAGCGCAGCGGTTTCCTTTGTCACTCTGCCGCAAATATCAGCAGAACAACGCAGGGGAGGAAGCTTATCGAAAATCTCCGGCAAGCCAAATAATCCAAGCAGAGAACGATTATAATTTTTCGTTTCAAAATCAATGAGATTTGCACCAGAAAAATCACTATACTCGCCATAAGCCTCACCTGTCATCCGAAAACGAATATAATCCTTTACAGAAAAAACATAACGAATCCGACGATATTCATCCGGCAAATGATCTTTCATCCATGCCAAAAGAGCTGGCGGCTGACAGGACAAAATGCGCTGACATGTCTGCTGATAAACCTTAGCAGCAGTACCATCCTTTTCCCAGCCTTGAGGATATTCCCAGGCACGTGTATCAGTAGACAAAATCCCCATTCCTACCGGCTTTCCTTTTTCATCTACGGCATACAGTCCCTTGCCATGTCCGGAAAAAGATATCCCCGCTAACTGCTCAGGCCTTACTCCGCTTAGCTTCAGAGCCCTGCTGATGGCGCGTACATTTGCCTGCCAAAGCTCCTCCATATCACGTTCACGCCAGCCAGCAAAGCGAATGACAACATCTGTCCGCTCAGCAGCTACAGCTAATTGCCGTCCGGTTTCATCAAATACAGCCGCTTTCGAAAAGGTTCCGCCATTATCGATTCCCAGCAAATATCTCATACGGCCATTCCACTCCTATTCTGTATACGCAATTCCGGCTAAAGCAAAGGTTTGCTGCAGAAAAGCCCGGATCAATCTCTCTTTAGCCCATAAATCATCTGCCAGATGTGCCCTTACTTCCAATGCACAATAGGTATTCTCAATGCCATCACACGGTGCAAAGCCCGCTGCTTCCTGCAAGACCCCTGCTCCGACTTCCGGTGTCAGATAGCCCCAGGTATTGTACCCGGGAGCTGTGCCAACATCCATATGATGATCTCCATAATATGGATGTCCCGGTATATTCACACAATTACAAAGATGGAACTGTGCCAGATAAGGTGCGGCAAGCCGAATGGATTCCTTAAGATCTGCTCCGCCTAACACCTCATGCGCACTATCCCAATGAATATAAAAATTGCTGCACTGCTGCTTTAAATCAGCAAACCACTCCACCGTCTCCTTTATTGGACCTAGCAGCTGTTTTTTATGCACATAGCGATCCAAAGGCTCAATCAAAAGGTACAAGCCCTTGTACTGCTCAGCTGCTCTGGAAATCTCCAGACATGACTCTGTCAATGCTTTTTTCGCCTCATCGCGCAACGCATCCCCCGGATCAGGACCAGACTGCAGTCCGATACGCAATGCCCCGGTTTCCGCGCTGCCAGCCACCAGCTCGACAGCATAATCGACAGCCTTTCTGCGCTCTTCTGCATCAAGACTTGACAGAGATAATCCTTTGTCTGCTATTTTAGGTGAGCACCACTGTGTCAGCTGCCAGCCGCGCTTTTCAACAATATTCCGGATTGCCATCTGGCAAGCTTTGTCTTCAATGAATCCGAGCTCAACGCCTTGATAAAAACCAATTTTTGATGCTTGCTGCAAAAGTTCAACTGCAAATTTTTCATTTGCCATAACTGGCATAAAATTTTCCAAAAAATGCATGGAAGGCAAAATTTTTCTCATATGATGATTCTCCTTCTCAATTATCAAATTAACTATTCTTGACCGTTTCCGAAACCGCGGTCTTGACTTCATCCACCGAGTCAGGCAAACTCAGCGTAAGTGCTGCACCTATTGCCAAAAGCGCAACCAGGCTGTAGATTCCCATGTCATAGCTATAGAGCTGTACAAGCAAGCCAACCGCATAAGGACCGACAAAACCGCCAAGATTCCCAAGAGCATTAATGACACCACGTGCGCCTCCTGCTACCTCCGGACTAAACAAACGCGGCGGAATCGTCCAAAAAACTCCGGCAGCAGCCTGTAAGAAAAAGCCACAGCCAACCAGAAATGCATAGGATAACCAAATATATTCCTGTACCTTGACCGATAACAACAGACAAACAGCAAAGCCAAGAAGTGGTACTACGACAAATATCTTTCTGCGTCCCGTACGGTCTGATATATTGGAGATAGCCAGCATACCGATTGCACAGCCGACATAAGGCAAAACCGATAGCCAGCCGATCTGGTTCATACCGGAATGGGTGAGATTCTTCAGCAGGGTCGGCAACCACATACCAAAGCCATAAATCCCTGACTGATAACAGAAATTCAGTCCAATAAGCTTCCACATCGTCTTGTTTGGCAATATATCTCTTAACGAAGCCTGCTTTACGTTATTTTTACTCAAAGACTTACGTTCATCCTGCAAACGTTCGACGATAAAATTCTTTTCTTCACTGCTCAGCCATTTAGCTGTCGACGGTCTGTCACTGACCAGGACAAGCCATGGGATCAAAACCAATAAGGACACGATTCCCTCAGCAATGAACAGCCAGCGCCAATCAGAAATTGAGATAATATAGCCGGATAACGGCCCCGTGATAATTGCCGCTACTGGAACAAACAAAATGACAATGGCATTTGCCCGGCCACGCTCTTCATTAGGAAACCAATTACTGACCATCGTCAGAACAACCGGCAGCATACCACCTTCAGAAACACCAAGCATAAACCGTGCAATGAGCAGTTGTGTCGAATTATGGATGAACCCTGTCAGAACTGAAATCAGTGCCCAAAACAGGATGGTATAGCTGATAAATTTTTTGCCGCTGCGCTTGGCAGCGAATTCCCCACCCGGGACCTGCAGAAATAAATAGCCAATAAAGAAAATACCCGCTGCCATACCCGCAATACTTGCAGACATGCCCAGTTCCGCACTCATTCCGCCCGCCATGGCAAAACCAATATTGACCCGGTCCATATAGGAAATAATACATACTATCATGATTGGAGGTAAGATTCTCAGCCAACGCATTCTGGGAATCTGACGAATCATTTCACTCATTTTGTCCACTCCTCACTCATTTTCAAAATTATTAAAGCAATAATACGTTTACCTTAACAACAACCTTGCGTATCTTCATTCGTTCACCGGAAAGTACGGCCGGACGATGAACATCTTCCGGAAAGAAAATACAATAGCAGCCAGGTCTTGACTCAATAAAGCCCTCGTTTTCCACCGCACGATAAAAAATAAGATCGCGTTCTGCAAAGCGCTCAGAAACTTCATAATTTCCCGTATCCGGAGTGAAGCCCAGCCGTTCCTTTCCCGATGCCAGATACTGTACATCAACATACTTCTCATGCACCTCAGGCTTCTGCTCATCCCGCGCTTTTGTTTCAACATCAAATACTTGCGCATAAATATCTTTGCCCTGAATTTCATATACGCCCGGTTCCATCGTTAAAAAATCATGTTCTTTTAAATAATGGATTGCCTTCTGAATTGCCTCTGGATAATACACTGCAGAATCGTTATGAATTGACGAAAAAATCATCTTGTTTTCCTCCCTTATTAATTGCCTGAAATTTACTTACTTATTGTTACGGTCTTCCATCGCATGGACCATATTAACCAAAAATTCATGTGCCGGTACCGTAAGCTTTTGCCTGACAGCTGCCCGTACCACAGATCCACTGATTGTATCTACCTCTGTCCGGCGGCTATGCTTCAAATCATTATAGATAGATGTCTCACCCTGTGGATTATCCTCTGAGGTTTTACGAATCCTCTGAAGAAGTTCATTTTCATCAAAAACCAGCCCCATTTGCTGCGCAACGCCAACTGCCTCATGCAGCAGCTGACGTGTCATTTTCCAGGCATAAGAATCAGCCGCAATAAAGCCCATAGGAACCTGTAAAATACCTGTGACAGCACTCAGTGAAATATTCGTAAATAACTTGTCCCAAATCAGCTGCTGTATATTCGCATGTATCCTTGTGGCAAAGCCGCAGGAATCGAACGCTTCTTTGAGTTTCGGCAGTGTACCATGAACATCCGTTGTCAGCATACCGATATTGGTCCTGCCTGTTCCCCCATGACGCACATGACCAGGCAAAAGAACACAGCCATTATCCTCTGTTGTTCCAATGACAATCCGCTCCAACGGCGCTGCCTCTTGCAAAATCTCTTCATGACCTGATCCATTCTGCAAAGTCATCAGGCAGGTCTTATCA
>CAZTAP010000198.1:0-4512 GCA_964611665.1 uncultured Selenomonadaceae bacterium
GCGTCGGAGGCTTTGCAGCAGATTCAGCAAATGGAGTATGTTTCTGAGTTCAGAGAGCTTGGCGTAGAAAAAGTATTGAGATATGGAATCGCATTTTGCGGCAAGCGAATGGTATTGAAAGAAGGAACGTGAAGAGAAAATGCAGGGGATAGTTTTCCAGGGAAACACTGATGAATAAGGCGGTTCAGATGCAGCAAGCTGGGCTGCCGGATTAATCAGCATTTCTCTAGGCTTTTTGTGAAGAAAGGTGGGGTCAGGATGGGAATTTATTTGAATCCAGGAGCAAATCGTTTTCGGGAAATGCTGCGGTCAGAGATTTATGTGGATAAAAGCGGAATGCTGTCCTATTTGAATAAATTTTTTGCGACGGAGCAGAAATATGTATGCATCAGCCGTCCGCGCCGTTTCGGCAAGTCGATGGCGGCGAACATGATTTCTGCCTACTATGATAGGAGCACCGATGCGAAGGAACTTTTTCAAGGCATGGACATTGCACAGCAGGATGATTTTGCAAGGTATGCCAATCAGCAGGATGTTCTGTTCATCAATATGCAGGAATTTCTAAGTGAGACAAAGAGCATCGATGAACTGCTGCTGATGCTGAGAAAATCACTTTTATGGGACTTGTTGGAAGAATATCCTGATTTTCACTATTTTGATGAGACAAATCTTACGCGGACAATGAAGGATATTTTCAAAAAGACGCAGCGGCAGTTCGTGATTTTGATTGATGAGTGGGATTGCATATTCCGGGAGTATAAGGATAGAACAGCTGAGCAAAAACAATATCTTGACTTTTTGCGCGATTGGCTGAAGGATAAAGATTATATTGGCCTGGCCTATATGACAGGCATCCTGCCCATCAAGAAATATGGTACGCATTCGGCACTCAATATGTTTATGGAATTTTCGATGACAGATGCCGGGCCGATTGCATCCTATACGGGGTTTACGGAAGATGAGGTACAGAAACTTTGTCAGGAATATCAAATGTCATTTCCTGAGATAAAGGCCTGGTATGATGGGTATTGTCTGCGGCAGACATTGCCGGCAGGGAAGTCAGAGTGCCGTACGATGCCAATTGATATTTACAGCCCGCGTTCGGTTGTGCAGAGCATGCTGCTTGGAGAACTCAGTGACTACTGGAATCAGACCGAGACCTTCAATGCCTTGCAGATTTATATCGATATGAACTTCGAGGGTCTGAAAGATACGATACTCGAACTGATGGCAGGCGGAAGCCGCAAAATCGATATCCGTACATTCAGCAACGATATGGCGACATTCCATAGCTATGAAGATATTCTCACGCTGCTCATTCATCTTGGCTATCTGGGATATGACAGCGAGCATAAGTCTGTGTTCATTCCCAATAAGGAGCTTATGGATGAATTCGCTGCAGCTACAGCGGCTTCGAAATGGTCAGAAATCATCAAATCCGTGAAGTGCTCAGATGAGCTTTTGCAGGCGACCTGGCAGCGAAAGGCAGAAGCAGTGGCAAAGGGCATCGAGCAGGCACATTTCGAGACAAGCCATATACAGTACAACTCCGAAGCAGCCCTGAGCTATACGGTATCGCTGGCTTATTACAGCGCACGGCAGTATTATACGATCGTCCGTGAACTGCCAACAGGCAAAGGCTTTGCAGACCTTGTGTTCCTGCCGCGGCAGAAATACGCGGATAAGCCTGCAATGGTTGTTGAGCTGAAATGGAACCAGAGCGCAGAGACCGCTATTCAGCAGATCAAAGAGAAGAAATATGTGCGGGCGCTGGAAGGCTATTGCGGAGAAATCCTGCTTGTGGGAATCAGTTATGATAAAGAGACAAGGAACCATGGCGGTGAGATTGAAGTGGTGATTGAGGACAAAAAAAGGACCGTCCCCAAACTGTCCGCGGTAGAAAAGACATAGGAGTGGCTGTCTATGTATGCAATGGTTGAAGCAATCCTGGATTTCCTTTTTCCGCCGCGCTGTCCGGGGTGCGGAGCTTATACAGAGCAGCGCGGTGACTGGTGTGCGGAGTGCCTGGCACGGACTTTGCAGGTACATCGTTTGCCGCTTGCCGCGGAAATGCGGCAGGCGCTCGACGGAGCCTGGGCAATGGGCATCTATCATGGAGCCTTGCGCAGGCTCATCCTTGGGCTGAAATATCAAAAAAAGAAGAGTACGCTTCCCTATCTTCACAGCTTCCTGCAGGCTGCCTCGCTGCGGCTGCCGGAGGCTGTGCTGCGGGCTGAGCTTGCAACAGCAGTGCCGCTCTATGCGGCCAGGGAAAAACAGCGCGGCTTCAATCAGGCGGAGCTCATCTTCATGGAGCAGGGGGCGGTATTCGGTATTCCTTATGCATCCCTGCTGCAAAGAACGCGCGCAACGCAGCCGCAATATGGACTTGGAGCAAAGGAACGGGCGAAGAATATGAACGCCGCCTTTGCATTGGCTGCGGATCGTCAGCTGGCGGGATGTCATATCCTGCTGCTCGATGATATCCTTACGACGGGCTCCACGCTATATGCCTGTGCGAAAGTCCTGAAAAAAGCCGGCGCAGCCTCTGTTACGGCAATTGTTCTTGCCAGTGACCGGAAATAATGGCAGCATGCGCAAAGAACAGACGGTGCTAATATATTCCCTGCCTCGTTGAAATGCTGATAGGAATGATTTCGTCTTGCGAAATCCAGAACAGTTGCGTTATAATAAAGGAAGGAAAGAAAAATTCAGAAAAATGATACGCTGGAGGGATTCCATGGAGATGAAGCTGAAGAATTGTCCGGTTTGCGGAAAAGTCTATGTGGATACAGGAATACGGATGTGCCGTGATTGCTATGAGAAAATGCTGGATGAGGAGAACTCTATCCTGAGCTATGTGCGGGATCATCCGAAATCGCAGATCAAGGAAATCTGCGATGCTACGGGTGCCAAGGAACGAGTTGTCATGAAGATGATCAAGGATGGACGCTTCATACAGTCGGGTGCGCTCATTTCCTATCCTTGCGAGACCTGTGGCAAGCCGATTACACGCGGACGCTTTTGTGAAGAATGCGGGAAGAAGCTGCAGAATGAGGTCAGGAAACAGCAGGCGAAGTTTGTGGCAGCAGCGCCCAAGCAGAAATCCGGCCGCGGCGGCATGTATACAAAAGATATGGGCTGAGCAGAATAGGGCTATAACCAAGAAAAATGGAGATATTTGCAGAAAATCGGCGAAAATGGAGAATATTGACGAAAAAGCGGGAGTTAAGCTCTCCGCTTTTTTTTTCGATAAAATTCATAAAGGTGCAGAAGAATAAGAACAGGACTCCTCTATGCACAGTACAGGAAGAAAGGCGGTGAAACCTATGATGATCAACAATACCATTCAGGCAGTTGCGGGTGCTTATTCAACAACTGCGTCTTCGACAGCAGCAAAAGCCAAAGCAAAGGAAAGCACAGCGGTGAGCGCAAAAGATGAAATCGTACTCTCCAATGAAGCAAGGAGCTTCAGCGCAACCTTGCAGCAGCTTAAGGGTATGGATGATGTACGGCAGGACAAAGTGGATTTTTATACCAATCAGCTTGCAGAAGGTACCTATTCTGTAGATGCGGGAATGCTCGCAGATAAGATACTTCAGACACGCTATTAAGCAGGAGGGTAAAGCTTTATGTGGCAGGAACTACTCGCAGTATTACAAAAGATCACGGCAAATTATCAGCAGCTTTTAGCGCTCAGCCAGAAAAAGCGGGCTGTTCTCGTCATGGTGAAGCTTGATGCGTTAGAAGCAATCGTGCAGCAGGAACAGAGCCTTGCGGCAGCGATCCAGCAGTCCGAGACAAAGCGGCAGGCGATCCTGCATGAGCTGGCCCGGAGTGACAAAGGCATCCGTCCGGACACGAAGCTCAGAGAGCTTTACGCACATTGTCCTGCACCAGAGATCGCGGGGCAGCTGCAGCAGCTGCACAACGACCTGGAAAATGTGATCCAGGCCGTACAGGAAGCACGGGACAACAATCAGATTCTGATCAACAGCGCGCTTTCTGCCGTGAACTATCGTCTCAACCAGCTCGGCAGCTCAGCTGTGGAGCCGACCTATGGGGCAGCAGGACAGGAAAAGGTTTCCCACCAGAAAAAATTTGACTTTCGTGCATGAGGAGCAGTTTGATGAAAGATATTATTCGTATATTGAGACAGCAGCTGGTGCTCTGTCAGCAGCTGAACAGCATCGTACATCAGCAGCGTGAGCTGCTGAAAGGACACGGTGCGGCAGACACCAGCGGATTTGCCAAAAAGATGGAGCCGCTGCTTTTGGAGCTTGGCAAGCTGGACAAGCAGCAAAAGCAGCAGCTTGCCCGGAGCTCTGCTAGTACGATGGCAGAGCTTTTGGGGCGCCAGCCGGCTTCGGTGGAGCGGAGCCTGGCGGAGCAGCTTCTGGAGAAGCTGCAAAGGATTATGCAGGATACCAGGGAGGAAGGCCGCAAAAACGATGTGCTCTTGCGGCGGAATATGGAATTTATCGACTATACAATCAATGTGCTCAATCAAAC
>CAZTAP010000199.1:0-4477 GCA_964611665.1 uncultured Selenomonadaceae bacterium
TTCGGGGATGGGCGGTTTTTTCAGCTGATTTTCAGATTCATATGGTATGCTAGTACAGCGTATACGAAATAACTGGATCAGATAAGCAATTCGCCTGGGTATTTCGTGCACGCTGTACTAGTATGATGGTTAATCTAACGACATGTTTTATGAATGGGAGATCCTGCATTTATGGATACTTTTGGAAGCAAGGCAAAAACGACGTTGAAATTTCTTTTTCCAGAATGGAAACTGGTAGAAAACGTTTTACAGGATGGACTTTATCGGGGAAGTCATTTGACCGTGGGGATATTCTCGAATCATTCGGATACGATGGGAATCGTGAATCATGGCGGCAAAGCGGAACGTATGATGGGACAAAATGATTTTTGTATGGAAAACGCAAGGTCGAATGCCGTAATGCAATGGAAAAGCCATCTGTCTGTTCCACCGGAGGAATTTCGCCTTGTGGGGCAGGATGAAGCCATGAAGAAGATCTTACGTGCTTTGCAGCGCCCGATCCTTACTGGCTTTGATGCCGATAAAGCTAAGGGGGTCATGGTCATCTCCGGGCAGGAGGGGATGGGACGCCATTCTTTGCTTTATGCAGGACTTCTGACTATTGCAAAAGAGAATGAAATCTATGTGAATCACGGTTATATAGACTTGGATCTGGCTAAATATGATACGGCAGCGAAAAAAGATAATTTTATGACAGACCTTTATGATGCATTTTATGGACCGGCAGAGTTTGTGGTCCTTGACCATCTGGAGGCATGTCATAGCAGTTTCCAGGCAGTTTTGCTCGGTATGGTGCGTCATGGCATTTATGAACTTGAAGGGCGATATGTCCAGCGGAATCAGATGCTCGTGCAGGCAAATGGTGTATTGGCCTCGGGGATGATCAGCCAGATCGGTGTGAATCAAAAATTTATTGTGTTTCTGACCGAAAAAGATATGCAGGGCTTTGCTGAAAGTGCTGGCGGCAGTTTTATCGATGATGTGGAGGATTTTGTCTGTCTGGATGATTATTCCGTAGATGAATTGAAAGCCATCTTAGAGCAATTGCTGGATGCCTGTCTGGAACAATGCCGGCAGAAATTATCGCTGCATGTTCGGATGAACGATGAGGTACGTGCTTTTTTTGCAGCCGCATATACAGAAAGAGACGGGATTTGCGGTCTGAAGGAATATTTGCAAAATAAATTATATCGCGGTCTCACAGAATATAAACTACAGAATCCTTCTTGCACAGAAGTTTCCGTCTATATGGAAGATGATATCCTCATGATGGGGCAGGGGGAGGATAAGAGCAGATTATCCGAACTGCTGCCGGTAAGGATAGAGTATCATTTGCAGGAAATAGAGCGTTCGCTGTCCGATGTCATTGGTCTGAAAACCGTCAAGGAATATCTGGAGGGACTGCGGGATATGCTGGTAATCCAGAAAAGGCGCCAAATGGAAGGAGAAAAAGTCGTTCCTATTGTCAAGCATATGGTTTTTATGGGAAACCCAGGCACCGGCAAGACAATGATCGCAAGACTGGTGGCAAAATATCTGAAGGCTCTGGGAATCCTGTCGGGCGGGCAACTGGTGGAAGTAAGCCGCGTTGATCTGGTGGGACAATATGTGGGGCAAACAGCCAAGCTTACGGCTTCGGTGATCCGTTCGGCTCTGGGCGGAGTATTGTTCATTGATGAGGCATATGCTCTTTGTCGGGGGAAATATGACAGCTTTGGGCATGAGGCGGTAGATACTCTGGTAAAGGGAATGGAAGATTATCATGAAGATCTTGTGGTCATCCTGGCCGGTTATGGCGATGAAATGAAGAATTTCCTCAAAAGCAACCCCGGGCTTCAATCGCGCTTTCCGAACATCCTGGAGTTTGCTGACTATACCGCAGAGGAAATGTATAAAATTGCTCAGATGACTGCAGCATATGAGGGTTATGAAATCGCAGCGGATTCGAAAAGGGCACTGCTTGACTTTTTCCAACTGCGTCAGAGCCTGGGGGAAAAGGACGAGGGGAATGGACGTCTGGTGCGCAATGTCGTTGAAAAGGCCATCCTCAGACAAGCGAAGCGCCTGCTGCAGGAGGGTGAACCTTCTCGTAAGGGTGCTGCTTCCATTCTTGAGAGCTGTGATCTTGTTCCGGAGGGGCAGGTGACGAAAAAGACGTTCGATTTGGAAATTGCGATGCAGAGCGTTGTCGGTATGGAGAAGGTCAAGGATTACCTGCGTCATTTGCAGGCCAGGCTGGAAATCGAAAAAGAGCGCAAAGAAGTCGGATTGGAACTTGATACAACGCAAAGTCTGCATATGGTCTTTATGGGGAATCCGGGAACCGGCAAAACCATGATGGCCAGACTTACGGCGCGTATGCTGCATGAAATCGGCTTGCTAAAAACGGACAAACTGGTGGAAACCGACCGCAGCGGCCTGGTTGCCGGATATGTTGGACAGACTGCCTTGAAAACACGCAAAAAGGTAGAAGAAGCAATGGATGGCGTACTGTTTATCGATGAAGCCTATGCACTTGCCAAGGGGGGGCCGAATGACTTTGGGCATGAGGCGGTTGATATCCTGGTAAAACTTATGGATGACTATCGGGAACGCCTGGTTGTCATTTTAGCGGGCTATACCCAGGAAATGAAGGATTGTCTGCGAATGAATCCGGGGCTGCGGTCACGGTTTCCTCATGTGATCGAGTTTGCGGACTATGGGCTGGAGGATTTGCTGGATATCATGAACCGCCTTTGTGAAGCGCGGGGATATGTATTATCACATGGATGCCGGTACGGACTGCAAAGGATCTTTGCTGCAGCAGAAAAACAGCAGGATTTTGGCAATGGCCGCTATGTCCGCAATATTTTGGAGGGGGCAATCAATAATCAGGCCCTTCGGCTCAGCAGGAAGACTGCTCATACACGAGAAGAACTTGTGACAATCGAGCCGGAAGATTTGGAGGAGCTATGAATAACGAAGAATTGAATAAATATGCTTATTATGCATATTTTTGGCTGATTATGATTCCCATGTTTGTTTACGTTTTATATTCTTCCTGGCTGGGGATACGTGGGATATATTTTACCCTGAAATTTGGACATATTTTAGCAACTGACAATGTGATTGGCACGCTTGGCGTATTCTGCCTGGTTCAGGCGATTTCCAGCCTGCCTGTATTGAACAGGGTGTATGAAACGTTTCCATGGCTTTTGCTTGCCTGCAAACTGACGATGGGGAATCTGCTCATTCTGGTGATTTTGGAAAAAATCATCCTGTATGGTTATGCATTTATCGATCCGACTGGACACCGACAGAACATAGCGCTTGTTTTGTTTTTTGCTGCGATTCTTTTCGGGCGAGGGCTGGAATGTAAATATTTTTGGAAAAGACGGTGATTTCTTTTGTGGTGGACAAAAAAACGGAAAAATGAGGAGTCACTCGCAGAGAATGGCGCGAAAAACGTAAAAGAATCAGCAAATAAGCAGGCAGGAAGAAATGGATTATCGAGGCGTGCACGATATTTGTCTGTTTTTTCCATAGTCCTGGCTGCTGCCGCATTTTATTTTAGTGGGAGTGTACAGTATTCAGAGGCGGGGCATCAGGCAATCCAAAACGGCGTTTCTAAAGAACTCGCTCCTGGAGTGCAGCTGTTTTATCAGGACAATCAAAAAATGAAGCAGACTGATTTCCGGCTCGATATGAGCGGGGCTGATGATAAGACGAGGCTTTATATTTGGGACTACAGTGCAGAAGATGGTGATGTGGTTCAGGTCTTCGTCAATAACAAAGCGGTTACAAACAAAATTGTCATTGAGCACCGGCCATATATTGTTAATGTGCCAACAAATGCAACCGTTCAGATCAAGGGCATCCGTGATGGCGGCGGTGGCGGTATTACCTATGCGGTTTATTGTGAGTACAATAAAACATCATATTTCAATGTAGCGCCTAAGAATGGATGTAATACTTATACGTTGGAGAGGTGAGGGGGGGAGTTGATTTCTGATAATTTTGTGAGTGAGCCTAAGGATGGACGGAAAAGGCGGTTCGAGCTGACCTGCCTATTTTTGTATCATTATTTTATAGCTTTATCTACATATGAATAACTGTTTCTCAATGTGGTAAATGTCCATTAATTACGTACATAATTACCATATATTAGTAGATAGTTGTGGATAAATTGACATTGGTTCAGATACACTTGGTTTATCGGAAGTTTTCTCTGTGTTTCCTGGACGTACACAAGGACAACAAAAAACCGTCCCGAAGGACGGCTTTGTAAAAGTACATTAATACCATGGATGTATAGTATTTTGCTTTGGCCCTTTTTCGTCTTCTGGTCTTGGTTTACACGGATAATCGTCCATGCCGCCAGTTACCTTATCAAGTTCATGATCTTTCAAATTTTCCTGAACCTTTTTGTCATTTTTCTTATCCGCCATTTTGAACACGCTCCTTTATCTAAAAAAGCATTATCCTGGTTATTCGTTAT
>CAZTAP010000200.1:0-4458 GCA_964611665.1 uncultured Selenomonadaceae bacterium
ATGTATGCCAATATTCTCTTTTGAGCAAGAATGAGATGTTTATCCCTTCGCAATGCCTGAAGCAAAACAATACTGCAAATTGCCGCCACAATCAATAGGCCAGCAATAGAAACTGCATTTATTTTTAGAAACTCTAAACTTTCAGGCATATTAGTATCCAATAATACCTGGATAACCGCTTCATCCAAAATATTTTGATATTTATAGAGAAGAAATACATCCATCAAAAAAGCCGCAAAGCTCCAAGAAAAAATAAATACGCCTACGCATCTTGGCAATTTACTCAACACCAGACATAAACTCCCTGTTACAAAAAACGTACTGAATGCAAGCATCATGGTCATCAATATTGTCCCATAGGTATTGCCATTCAAACCAGAAAGATTCAGCCAATATTGGAATACACCTGGTATATTCAGGATATACAATCCTATGCAAGCCAAAAGATTCTTTTGAAAAAATCGTACAGTCTTATCTTGAAAATTTTGATATGCTCTCATCGTTATCTTTTTCGTTCACTCCCTGTAGATTATTGAAAAATATTTTAATAAAATACCCAAATCTTCCTTGCCCAATAATTCCAAAGCATAACAACACCAGCAACAATAACCTTAACGAACAGATAGTTAAGCCAAAAAAGCTCTACCCCGATAAACATCCCAAGCTCAGTAAGGAGCAAACCAATGACACCAATGCAGACAATTATCATCAAATCCCTCATATTTCTTCCCCGCCGCCTCTGTACGACAGACGGTGCCCGAAAGACAAACCGGACCGAAAGACAGGTATTGACCAAAATCCCCCCCAGGAAACCACCAACAGCAGCCAGATAGAGCCCTGCCATACTGCCCGAGCAAACTGTTTCTCGCAAAATATACAGCAGCAAAAAATCTGCCAGAAAAGAAATGCCGCCGACAATACCATAACGCAAAAGTTCTGGCATAAGTCTTTCCTCCCACTTCTAATCAAATTCTCATCTTTCTATAATATCATATCTTTACATATCATGTCACAAAAAATATTTCTTTCTAATTGTATCCCAGCTGTAACTTTGTTATAATAGATTACGTCAACGTGGATATCTCATGGGGAGTTTTTACCATGGGATTATTTTTATGTCAGAGGACGCGGACGAAAGGCGTTCTCAAAGAAATGGAGTTGTTGGTCACATGTATTCAAACGACAATGACCTTGCGGTTCCGGCTGAGGAACAGCCAATGGAGGAATCGCAGGAAAAACTGAAGCGCAGCCTGAAGACGCGTCATATGAACATGATTGCGATTGGCGGTGCTCTGGGTACTGGTCTCTTCCTGGCCAGTGGTGCATCCATCAGTACTGCCGGACCTGGCGGTGCGCTGGCTGCCTACGGCATCATCGGTATCATGGTCTATTTCATCATGACAAGTCTGGGTGAAATGGCCACTTATCTGCCGGTATCCGGCTCCTTTGGAACCTATGCACGCCGCTTTGTCGATCCGGCTATGGGCTTTGCCATCGGCTGGAACTATTGGCTGAACTGGGCAGTCACGCTGGCTGTTGAGGTCATCGCGGGCGCACTGATTATGAAATTCTGGTTTCCTGATGTTCCAGCAGTTGTCTGGAGCGGTATCTTTATCGTCGTTCTTTTTATCTTGAACTATCTTTCCACCCGTGCCTATGGCGAAGGCGAATATATCTTTGCAAGCGTCAAAGTCGGCATGGTCCTGCTTTTCCTTGTGCTTGGCGTACTGCTCATCACGGGCGTGATTGGCGGCGGCTCACCTGGCACCTCGAACTGGACAACAGGTGATGCACCATTTGTTGGTGGTGCCGGCTCTGTCATTGCGATTTCGATGATTGCCGCGTTCTCCTTCCAGGGAACGGAGCTCATTGGCATTGCAGCTGGCGAAAGCGAGAATCCGCACAAAGCTGTACCAAAAGCTATCCATAATGTATTCTGGCGCATCCTGCTCTTTTATATCGGCACGATGGTTGTCATTGGTTTCTTACTTCCGTATACAGACCCGAATCTCCTGCATACCGATGTGGAAAGCGTGGCTGTAAGTCCTTTCACGCTTGCGCTTGATCGCACAGGCTTCCCGGCAGCAGCTTCTCTTGTCAACTTCGTTATCCTCACCGCTGTGCTCTCTGGCGGAAATTCCGGTCTTTATGCTTCTACGCGTATGCTTTATGCCATGGCTGAAGCTGGCGAAGCGCCGAAATGCTTTGCAAAGGTCAATAAGCGTGGTGTACCGCTCAATGCACTCCTGCTCACAACAGCTTTTGGTTTCCTGGCTTTCCTGAGCTCACTTATCGGTGATGGTACAGCCTACCAGTGGCTTATGCAGCTTTCCGGTATGACCGGCTTTGTCGTATGGCTCGGCATCGCTGTCTGCCACTACCGCTTCCGCCGTGCCTTCAAGGCGCAGGGCCTGAGCCTTGATATCCTTCCGTATCGCGCTTCCTGCTTCCCGTTCGGCGTTTATCTCGCACTGATTTTGTGCACAATCGTCATTGTCGGACAGAACTATGCAGCCTTTACAGGCAGTGAAGTCGATTGGGGCGGTGTAATTTCAACCTATATCGGCATTCCGGTCATCATCGCTTTCTATCTCTGGTATAAGTTCAAGTATCATACGAAGCTCATTCCTTTGAAGGAAATCGATCTTTCCAAGAAAGAATATTGATTTTGCAGCCTTCCCTTTTCCTTGGGAAGGCTTTTTCTTTTCGTACCGTGCAAAACATGGTATAGTAATTAGAAAGGAAACTTTCTCTCGAATGGGGGCATTATTTTGTACTTATTAGAAAACGAATACCTGAAACTTACTGCTGATCTGCATGGTGCTGAGCTGCATTCTCTGCAAAGCAAATCTTCCGGCACAGAATATCTTTGGAATGGAAATCCAGACTATTGGAAATATCACGCACCTTTTCTTTTTCCATTTGTCGGACGATGCGAAAACAACGAATTTCGTATTGATGGGAAAACCTACACTCTTCCTCAGCATGGCTTCGCACGCATCTCAGATTTTGTCTGTCTTGCTGAAACGAAGGACTCGCTGGCCTTTGAACTCAGAGCCAGTAATGCAACGCGCAAACAATATCCATATGAATTTTCTTTCCGCATTACCTATACACTGCAAGGACCGGTTGTCACCGTAAGCCTCACCGCAGAAAACCTGGACAAGAAAAATATGCCGTTTTCCTTTGGCGCTCATCCTGCTTTTATGTGCCCAATGGATGCTGACGAAGCTTTTGAGGACTATTATCTGGAGTTCTCCGAACGCGAAACTGCCGGTATTTACCCGATTGTCCCCGGCGGCTGTCTTGCCAGGAACAAAGAATCTTTCTTGAAAGATGCCGTCATTCTGCCCCTGACACCAGAACTCTTCCATAACGATGCTCTGGTCTTTGACTCACTGAGTTCTCATACGGTTGCCCTGAAGTCAAAGAACCATAATAAATCCCTCATCATGGACTTCCATGAATTTCCATGGTTTGGCATCTGGTCACCAGTCAAAGGCGCGCCATTCCTTTGCCTCGAGCCATGGCTCGGCCATGCTGATTTTGCTGGATTTAACGGTGAATTTGCTGACAAAGATGGTGTCGTTTCCATCGCACCGGGACAGGAACTTACCCGCAGCTATACCATTCGCATTGAGGAGCAGCCATGACACGGCGCACAAAAGGCATGCTGCTCGTCGTATTCGGCGCATTGCTCTGGGGCGGTTCCGGTGTAGCGGCACAGTTCGTATTGCAAAATAAAGGTTTTTCCGCCGAATGGCTTGTCATCGTACGAATGCTGCTTTCCGGCATCATTCTATTGTCACTCGATGGCATGACGCATTTCGGAGATATCTTCAGCATTTGGAAAAGCCGCTATGACAGCATGCAGCTCATTGCCTTTGCACTCATCGGCATGCTTGGCGTACAGTATACTTATTTTGCCGCCATCAAGGCCGGCAATGCTGCAACTGCCACCATCCTTCAATACCTCATGCCGATTGTCATCGTGCTCTGGACGGTACTGCGCTATCGCAGAAGGCCGCAGCTGCGCGAGCTTTTCTGTACCGCACTTGCTATCCTCGGCACTTTGCTGCTCGTAACACATGGCAGCCTTTCCTCTCTTGCAATTTCTCCCTCTGCGTTATTCTGGGGGATCCTTTCCGCCTTTGCAGCCGCTTTCTATACCGTGCAGCCGAAATACCTGCTGAGCCACTGGCGCTCCCCGCTGGTCATTGGCTGGGGCATGCTGCTGGGCGGACTGGCTTTCCTTCCAGTATGTCCTCCCTGGAACTTCACAGGGATTTGGGATAAGGATGCCTGCATCGTATTTCTTTATATCATTATTTTCGGTACGATCATTGCATTTTGGGCTTATCTGGAAAGCATAAAATATATTCAGCCGACCGAAACGAGTACCCTGGCTTCCATTGAGCCCTTATCCGCCATTATACTCTCTGCCCTGCTGCTCAATGT
>CAZTAP010000201.1:0-4418 GCA_964611665.1 uncultured Selenomonadaceae bacterium
TAGCGGGTTGTCTCCGCGGAATGTTGGATGCCCTCTGGCTCGGCGGCGTCAACCTGATCGAATCATAAACATCTCGACAAACTGTAATTTGTGGACACAAAAGGACTGTCCCCAAACTGTCCATTTTCAATAAATCAAGGAGGCTTTTTCTTGTTAGATTATCTAAATATCAACTGGACCCATCTTTTTCAGATGCTTCTTCTCCCGACCTGCATGCTGAGTGCCTCGCTGGTCGTCGGCATCTTCCTGAACAAACTCATCAACCGCCGCATCCGCAGCAGCCTGGACCTCACTCCTGACTCTCTGCAATACGTATTCATCCATGCACTGCGCGGCGTGCCGCTCTCCTGGTGCTTCGGCGTCGGCGTCTATTGGACCATCAACTCCATTGACATCAGCCAGTCCCTGGCCCGCCTGCTTTCCTACATCCTGTTCACCATCATCGTCTATACCCTGACCCGTGTCATTGCACGTACACTGACCGGAATGATCGACATCCATACTCAGAAAAGCGGCGAAGCCCTGCCGAAGACCTCTCTGCTGAACAACATCGTCAACATCATCATCTATGCCATGGGCGTGCTGGTCGTGCTGCAATATTACGGCATCTCCATCGCACCGATCGTGACTGCCCTGGGCGTTGGCGGTATGGCCGTGGCTCTGGGCCTGCAGGAGACCCTCGCGAATATTTTCTCCGGCCTGCATCTGATTCTCTCCCGCCAGCTGCGCCTGAACGACTACATTCGGCTGAGCAGCGGCGAAGAAGGGCGCGTAACCGATATCACCTGGCGCTTCACCACGATTCTTTCCGGTTCCGGCAATGTCATTGTCGTGCCAAACCAAAAGATTGCCTCAGCAATCCTCACAAACTACAGTATGCCAAAGCAGGATATCGCCATCAGTATCCCGGTCGGTGTAAGCTATGACAGTGACCTTGAACAAGTCGAACGCGTAACCCTTGAAGTTGCACAGGAAGTCATGGAACGCGTAGAACACAAACTGGACAAGGAACCTGCGGTACGTTTTCACACCTTTGGCGATTCCAGCATCGACTTCAACGTCATCCTGCATTCCAGCGAATTTTCCAACCAGTTCCTGCTCAAGCATGAATTCATCAAGGCACTCACCCGGCGCTATCGTGAAGAAGGAATCGAAATCCCTTATCCGGTACGTACGATTATCAGTGAAACAACATCTTGAAGAATTCCCTTTATCATCTACCAGATATAGTAGAAAACTTATCCACAAAAAAGGGAAAGGTTATCCACGCAAAATTGTGGATAAATCACAGAAAAGGAAGTTTATACACTTCTCCTGTTCAGAACGATCCTTGGCAGCGCCTTTTCAAGGCGCTGTTTTCTTTATGTGACAGCAATTTAAAGTATTTGTATGAAATTTCGTTTTTTCGTATGTTTATTCTTCACAAACTGTGGATAAGCCTTCTTTGCCCTGTGGATAAAATAACTATATATAGTATTGTTCATTGACACCAATACGCATATATTGTATAATCCGTAATGTAATCATCAAGAACTTAAAGAAAAGAGATTGTGTAATCATGCAAAACATCAAAAAGCGCACAGGCGACATCGTACCTTTTGACGCAAAAAAAATTACCGACGCGATCCGGAAGGCCAATCTCGAATCCATTGACGAGACCTTCTCTAAACGCCGTCTCGATGCTTTGACCAAAAGCGTCGTCAAGCATCTCTCGGAAGATGAGGTTCCTACCGTCGAGAACATCCAGGATACCGTTGAAAAGGTCCTGATTAAGAATAACTACGCAAGTACAGCCAAAGCCTATATCCTGTACCGCGCAGAACATGCTAAGATCCGCCAGGCCGAAGGCGACCTCATGGACATCTATAATGAACTGACCTTCAAGACGGCCAAGGATGCGGATATCAAACGTGAAAATGCGAATATCGATGCCGATACCGCAATGGGCACGATGCTAAAATATGGGTCTGAAGGCTCCAAGTACTTCATTGACCATAACATCCTGCCAAAGGATATCGCAGCTGCGCATATTGATGGCGATATACATATCCATGATAAAGATTTCTATATGCTCACCGAGACCTGCTGTCAGATTGACCTCCTGAAGCTTTTCCATGATGGCTTCTCTACCGGTCATGGCTATCTCAGAGAGCCGAACGATATCCGTTCCTATGCAGCGCTCGGCTGCATAGCGATCCAGGCCAATCAGAACGAAATGCATGGCGGCCAGTCCATCCCGAATTTTGATTATTCTATGGCACCAGGCGTGAAAAAGACCTTCCGCAAACAGTATTTTGAACAACTGGCTCATTTTTTCCGCATTGCTCTGGGCATGAAGCTTGAAGATGCACAGCTTCTGTCACGTGAGATCCGCAAGGATATCCCGGAAGATGTCACGATGAGCACAACCGATGCCTTTGGCAAGGCACTCACAGGCTTCCTGCCGCAGCATCAGTCCAGTCTTGGCTTCGAGCCGATCACGCCGGAGCTTGCGGCCCGCGCTCATGCCTATGCCGTTGAAGCTGCACTGGATGCCACGAATGAAGCAACCTATCAGGCCATGGAAGCCTTCATCCATAATCTCAACACCATGAATTCCCGCGCTGGTGCGCAGGTTCCGTTCAGCTCCATCAACTATGGCACGGATACCTCTGCCGAGGCCCGCATGGTCATGCGCAATCTGCTCAAAGCGACAATGTCCGGTCTCGGCAACGGGGAAACACCGATTTTCCCGGTACAGATCTTCAAGGTCAAGGAAGGTGTGAACTACAACGAAGGAGATCCGAACTATGATCTCTTCCAGCTCGCCATCAAAACCTCGGCCAAACGCCTTTTCCCGAACTTCAGCTTTCTTGATGCACCGTTCAACCTGCAATACTATAAGCCGGGTGACTATGATTCTGAAGTAGCCTATATGGGCTGCCGCACACGTGTCATGGGCAATGTCTACGACCCGGAACGGGAAACGACCTGCGGACGCGGCAATCTGAGCTTCACAAGCATCAATCTGCCCCGCCTTGCCATTGAAGCAAAAGGAGATCTCAAAAAGTTCTATGCCGGACTCGATGAAATCACCGAACTTGTCATTCGTCAGCTGCTGCACCGCTTCAAGATCCAGTGCTCCAAACATGGACGCAACTATCCGTTCCTCATGGGACAGGACGTATGGATCGACTCAGAAAAGCTCGGACCGGATGACAGCGTTGCAGAAATCCTCAAGCACGGCACGCTTTCCATGGGCTTTATCGGACTTGCCGAATGCCTCAAGGCACTCACGGGCAAGCATCATGGTGAATCGGCCGAATCCCAGGAACTCGGCCTCGAAATCATTGGGCATATGCGCAAACGCATGGATGAAGAATCCCGTCAGACAGGCCTGAACTTCACCCTGCTGGCCACTCCGGCCGAGGGACTTTCCGGCCGTTTTGTACGCATCGATCAGAAGATTTACGGCAGGATTCCGGGCGTGACCGATCGTGATTATTATACCAACAGCTTCCATGTACCAGTCTACTATCCGATTGCTGCAGCTAAGAAAATCCAGTTGGAAGGCCCTTATCACAATCTGACCAACGCGGGCCATATCAGCTATGTGGAAATGGATGGCGACCCATCGCATAACCTTAAAGCTTTCGAAGCCATTGTCCGCTGCATGCATGACAACGGCATCGGCTACGGCTCCGTAAATCATCCGGTGGACCGCGACCCGGTCTGCGGCTACAACGGCATCATCGACAATGTCTGCCCGCGCTGCGGCCGTACCGAGGCTGAGCATCATCAGCATATCGTCGTTCCCCGTATGAACTGCTGCGACTGACAGTCGGCAGCTGCAAATAAACAGAAAAGGATCGTGATCCCCTATGAATATCAACGGCATCGAGGTCAGCGTCAAAGGCGTTGACAATGTTTCCGAGCAGGAAATCATCAATTACATCGACTACATCCACGGCCAGACCAGCGAGGAGCTGGAACGGCTGGAAATCTCCGCAGCCCAGAACGGCAGCGTGGCTCTGGATTACACGCTGCGCCCGCCCAAGTTCGAGCGCATCCGCCGGATCACCGGCTATCTGGTCGGCACCATTGACCGCTGGAACAATGCCAAACGTGCCGAGGAACATGATCGGGTAAAGCATGGCCTCCATTAAGATTGCCGGTACCGTGAACGATTCCATTGTGGACGGCGAAGGCTACCGCTTCACCATCTTCACCCAGGGCTGTCCCCATCACTGTGAGGGCTGCCACAATCCCCAGACCCACGACTTCACCAGCGGGAAGCCGGCGGATACGGAAGAATTGCTCACACGGATCTTGGACAATCCCCTGCTCTCCGGTGTAACCTTCAGCGGCGGCGAGCCCTTCTGCCAGCCAGAGCCCTTGGTGGAGCTGGCCGAAAAGCTCCATGACCACGGACTGGACAT
>CAZTAP010000202.1:0-4414 GCA_964611665.1 uncultured Selenomonadaceae bacterium
AGCTTTCTGCCGGGTCTTTCCGGTACAGCGCAGGCGGTTTCCCTTGAGTCAGGCTGGAAATTCTATGAGACGGATGTGATTTCCGGCCGAAATTTGGAAGATGCCAGTACACGTGTTGTACTGCCCTATGATGCGCCGGAATGGCAGCTCTGTGCTGCATCTGCAAAACTGCCAATTTCACCGGATGCACGCTCGGTCTGGATTACGATGAAACTGCCGCAGGTGGTCAGCTATCAGCATCCCGTTCTGTTTTTTATTACCACAGAAGAAGCTGTGAAAGTCTATATCGATCATGAATTGATTTACAGCTATGGTGAGTTTGGACTCTATCATCATACTTATGGCGTGAAATGGCATATGGTTGATCTGCCATCGAATTATAAGGGCAGGCAGCTGAGCTTTCAGCTGTATACGGATCATCCGGGCCGTCTGGGGGAATTGGATAATGTCACCCTGAACGAGGGAATCAATCAGATCCAGCAGATTTTTAACCATGATCTGCTGATTTGGATTGCCCTGCCTATGGCAATTATTTTGTTGATCATTATGCTGCTTTATTATCAATCCATGCAGCAAAAACGGCTTTATATTTATTTGGCTGTTTTTTTGGCCTTGTATGCAGCCTGGCTGACTTCTGCTTTGCGTACGAACCTCATGATTTGGGATAAGCCTGCTTTTTGGTGGAAGCTCATGCTTGCCACGGCCTATACAATGCCAATTTTGGGCAATCTATTGATCTATGAAATTCTGCCGGCGGTCAGGCGCAAAATGATCCTTGGCGTCATTGCGGGGTATGTGCTGTTATTCCTGCTGATGATTTTGGGAGAAGCCATGGGCTATAACAGCATGGATCGCGGAATTACTGTTTACTATATATGGCTGGGAATCAGTCAGGTTTATGCCATAGGGTTATTGCTTTTTACGTTGAAAAAAAGCAGAACAGTACAGCAGGTCTTCTTGCTGCCGGCATTGGCTTTTCCCATTTTGGGAACACTGGAGGGGCTCAGCAGCCATTTCCGTTTTTTTGCATCACCGATTTATATCACCCCGCTGGGGATTTTCTTTCTGGCCTTTTTCATTATCTGGCTTTTGCGTGAGAATATGCGTGAGGAACAAAGGCTTACGCAGCTTACCGCATCCCTGGAAAAGGAAATGGCTGCTGCAGCGGAAAGGGCGCAGATCGACAGCCTGACAAAATGCTTCAATCGTGGCAAATTATCCGAGGCAATGAAAAAAGAAATCAATCTTGCTGAATATACGGGCATGCCATTAGCGCTCATGATGTTTGACATCGATTTTTTCAAGAGTGTCAATGATACGTATGGTCATGATGCAGGGGATAGGGTACTGATCGATTTTACCAGGATCATTCGCCGTCAGCTGGATGCGCGTCATACCTTTATCCGTTATGGCGGAGAAGAGTTTGTGGTATTGTGCCGTGGATTTTCACTGGAGGAAGCAAAGAAGCTGGCTCTGGAAATCGGTGCTTCCGTTCAGGACGCGGCCATTCTGGAAAAGCGGAAGATTACCTGCAGTATTGGCATAAGCCAGTGGCACGCCGGAAGCAGTGATAGTGCCAGACAGCTGCTGAAGCGGTCGGATCTGGCACTTTATGCAGCGAAACAGAATGGGCGGAACCGGGTTGCTGCTGAGGATGGAAGCATACGTCAGACAGCCGGACCTGAACATGATCAGGGATAAACTGTGACCGGTGCAGGAATTCTGGAGGAAAAGTCTATGGAAGCCGCTGAATATAAGGCTTTCATAGACTTTTTCCATAAAAAATGATATAATAAAGAGCTAGGATTTTTTCGCTATTTAAGGAAATACAAAAGGATAGTATAAATATGATTTTGGGGTGAGATTGTGGATTTTGGTCAGGGAAAGATTGTTCCGGTAAATCTTGAGTCCGAGATGAAGAACTCATACATTGACTATGCAATGAGTGTCATTGTCGCACGTGCTTTGCCGGACGTCCGGGATGGCTTGAAGCCGGTACACCGCCGTATCCTGTATGCAATGCAGGAAGCGGGCATGGGCTCGAATAAGCCATATAAAAAATCGGCGCGTATCGTCGGTGAAGTTCTCGGTAAATATCATCCGCATGGTGATAGCTCAGTGTATGATGCCATCGTGCGTATGGCACAGGATTTCTCGATGCGTTATATGCTCGCGGATGGTCATGGAAACTTCGGCTCGGTCGATGGTGATCCGGCGGCTGCCATGCGTTATACCGAGGTTCGTATGTCGAAGATCTCGGAGCTCATGCTGCAGGATATCGATAAGGAAACTGTAGATTTTACGCCGAACTATGATGAGTCTTTGAAGGAGCCGTCTGTGCTGCCTTCAAAGTTCCCACAGCTTCTGGTGAATGGCACCTCTGGCATCGCAGTCGGCATGGCAACGAATATTCCGCCGCATAATATGACAGAAGTCATCGATGGCACACTCATGCTCATCGATAACCCGGAAACAACGATGGAAGAGCTTATGACGGTCATCAAGGGACCGGATTTCCCGACGGCCGGATTGATTCTTGGCACAGAAGGCATCAAGCAGGCCTATCGTACAGGCCGCGGCATCATCAAGATGCGTGCACAGGCTCATATCGAGACGATGTCCAACGGCAAGCCGCGCATCATCGTTACAGAGCTGCCATATCAGGTCAACAAGGCACGCTTGGTCGAGAAAATTGCTGAGCTCGTACGCGATAAGTCCATCGAGGGCATCACGGACCTGCGGGATGAATCCGACCGTAACGGTATGCGCGTGGTCATCGATCTGCGCCGCGATTCGAATCCAAATGTCATCCTGAACCAGCTGTATAAGCATACGCAGCTGCAGGACAGCTTCGGCGTCATCATGCTCGCGCTTGTCGATGGACAGCCGCGCATCCTGAACCTCAAGGAAATCCTGCATTACTATGTAAAGCATCAGGAAGATGTCATTACACGCCGCACGAAATATGAGCTGGCCAAGGCAGAAGCACGCGCTCATATTCTGGAAGGCTTGACGATTGCTCTCGATCATCTCGATGCAGTCATCACGACAATCCGCGAGTCACGTACTGCAGATATTGCGCGCGAAGCACTCATGGAGAACTTCAAGCTTTCCGAGAAGCAGGCACAGGCTATCCTGGATCTGCGTCTGCAGCGCCTCACCGGTCTTGAACGCGAGAAGATCGAAGAAGAATATCAGGAGGTCTTGAAGACCATCGAATGGTTGAAATCCGTATTGGCGGATGAAGGCAAGATTCTGCAGATCATCAAGGATGAGCTCACGGAAGTCAGGACGAAATTCGGTGATGAACGCCGTACGCGCATTACCTATGATCCGTCCAACATCGATGTTGAGGATCTCATTGCGCAGGAAGATGTTGTCATCACGCTCACGCATAACAACTACATCAAGCGCATGCCGCTGGATACCTACCGCAACCAGAAACGCGGCGGACGCGGCGTGACAGGCATGGGCACGAAGGAGACGGATTTCGTTGAGAATATCCTGATCACGACGACGCACCATACGATCCTGTTCTTCACGAGCCGTGGGCGCGTCTATCACCTCAAGGCTTATGAGATTGCTGAGGCCAGCCGCCAGGCGAAGGGCACGGCTATCATCAATCTGCTGCAGCTTGATAAGGGCGAGAAGATCACCGCAGTCATCCAGGTCAAGGAATTCAATCCGGAACGCTTCCTGTTCATGGCAACGAAGAAGGGCATCGTGAAAAAGACCGGCCTTTCCGAGTTCAAATCCATGCGCAAGGGCGGCCTGATTGCCATTACGCTTGATGATGATGATGAGCTCATCGGCGTGAAATTCACGGATGGTGACCGTTATGTCATTCTCGGTACACGGGATGGCATGGCGATTGCGTTCGATGAAGAGGATGTACGTCCGATGGGACGCAATGCGCGCGGTGTACGCGGCATCCGTCTCAGAGAAGGCGATGCGGTCATCGGCATGGATAATCTGCATCGTGATGCGGATGTGCTTACGGTTACGGAATATGGATTCGGCAAGCGTACGCCGACGAGCGAATATCGTTCGCAGACGCGCGGCGGCAAGGGCCTCATCAATATGAAGGTCACGGAAAAGACGGGGGCAGTCATTGGTCTGCGCGTCGTACGTCCGGGCCAGGAGCTCATGCTCATCACGAGCGAGGGCATCGTGATCCGCACGAATATCGATGAGATTTCGGTCATCAGCCGCAATACGCAGGGCGTCATGCTCATGAAGACCGAAGTAAATGACAAAGTTGCTTCGCTTGCGACCATGGACCCGAAAACGGAATAAAAAGAGAAAAGAAGCGCTGCTTTCCTTGCTTGAGGAAAGCAGCGCTTTTTTTATGCACAAAAATGTCCACATTATGCACCATTTTGCCGTAAAAAAGCCGCTGCGGAGTTATCCACAG
>CAZTAP010000203.1:0-4392 GCA_964611665.1 uncultured Selenomonadaceae bacterium
TGCTGCCGGATAATCCGTGCTTTCCTGACTGCCTTGCACTTTTTTAATTAAATCTTAAACTTATTCGTTGCTTCCTGCAATTCTGATGCCATCGTCGCAAGCGATCTGGATGCAGAAGCGATTTCCTCTGTCGATGCGGACTGTTCTTCGGTCGCCGCCGAGATGGTCTGCGTATGCTCCGATGTCTTGCGGCTCACCGTATCGATATCATCGACCGCCTGCACGATACGTGTCGCACCATCTGAAACAGTATTCACCGAGCTGCTTACGTCATCGATCTGCACCTTGATTTCATCTACCATGCGCATGATGTCCGCAAACTGTGCGCCGACTTCCCGGATGGCTGCCGCCCCCTGCTGTACTTCTTCTGTACCGCCTTGCATCGAGACAACTGCCTGTTCCGTATCCATCTGGATCACGCTGATGCGTTCCTTGATTTCCTCGGCTGATTTCTGCGACTCTCCTGCCAGTTTCCTGACCTCTTCAGCCACAACCGCAAACCCCCGTCCATGCTCACCGGCACGTGCCGCTTCAATAGCCGCATTGAGTGCGAGCAGGTTCGTCTGGTCTGCAATAGCCGAGATAGCATCCACGATTGCACCAATCTGCTTGGAATTCTCACCAAGTTTTTTCACAACATCCGCCGCTTCCGCTACGCTCGTCTCGATATAGCCCATCTTGCTCATCGCTCCGGACATGAGCTTCTCGCCATGCTGCGCTGCCTCAGAAGTCTTCGCGGAATTGCTGGTAATTTGCTGCGTTTTTTCCGTGACCTGATTGATATCCGTATAGACGATATCGACATCCCGTTTTGCATTGTCTACACTCCTGAGCTGATCGTCCATGCCGTTCGAAACCTCGCTCACTGTAGCAGCCACATGGTTTGCAGCCTCTGCTGACTGCTGTGCACCAGCCGTAAGCTCCTCAGAAGCCGCAGCAACCTGCTCTGCCGTCGCCGCCATTTTACGGATCAGTTCACGGATATTATGGCTCATCGTGTTGAAGGCATTTGCCAGTGTGCCAAGTTCATCCTCACTTTCTACCGGCAGGTTCTCCACACGGAGATTGCCCGCTGCAAGCTCATCTGCATGTTCCTTGATGCGGATGACATTGCGCGTGATTGCACTGGAAAATTTCAAGCTTGCAAAGACAATGAGCAGAATGCCCAAAATAGTAAGAATCGCATAGGTGATCTTCAGCCTGGTCACCGAAGCAAATACGATGCTTTCCGGCACAGATACACCAACGATCCAGCCCGTACTTGCTACACTGCTGTAGGCGAATACTTTACTCTCGCCATCTTTTTTCGTAATAAAGTAACCCGTTCCCTTTTGCAGCATTTCCTGAAAATGTTCTTTCAACCCTTCATTAGCTGATACATCCGTAAAATTCTCGCCATCCTGCGTCGATGCCAGAATCTTTCCCGTCCTTTCGATAATCAGTCCTTTGCCTGCACCACGATATTTTATCTCCTTCACCCGATCTTCCAGCACCTTGAGTGAAATATCATCGCAGATAGCGCCACGGAAACTTCCATTTTTGTCCTTGTAAGAAATAACTGCCGAAACAACAAGGGTATGTCCTGTCGCACTTTGATACGCATCTGTAAAAAATAACTTATCAGTTTTCTTTGCATCGATATACCAAGGCCGTTTGCGTGGATCGACCTTTCCTGTATTATCCCCGTCTTTCCATGTCATGAATAAACCATCTTCGTTGCCATTAGTAAGCTCAAGCACCTCCGGATCACTGGAAGCTACGCTCATCATGTCACGTGTGATTGCTACATCCGGCTTATCGCTTTTGTGCAGCGAGCTTAAAAGGTTCGCTGCAGAGACCGCTGGCACAGCTTTCTCCATCAGCCAGCCATCCAGGGACCGGCCCTGTACCTCTACTGCTTCGAGGATTTCTTTTTCTACGCTTTCCTCCAAATTCGTATACGCCGTATAGTAACCTATACAGGAAACCACGGCCATGATCACACCAATGATACCTGCCAATACAAAAAACTTCTGTCGAATTCCCATTTTCATACCCCTTCCCTGAATATATTCTAAATTATCTTAATTGTATAACACACTTTCTTTTTATTCAAGTGAAAAGTGCAAAACAGTATATTCTACTGTCCTGCACTTTTGAAAAATTAAATCTTAAATTTATTTGTTGCTTCCTGCAATTCCATAGCCATTGTCGCAAGCGATCTGGAGGCAGAAGCTATTTCCTCTGTCGATGCTGACTGCTCCTCTGTCGCCGCTGAAATGGTCTGCGTATTTTCTGAGGTTCTGCGGCTGACCGTATCAATCGCATCCACTGCCTGCACAATACGCGTCGCACCATCCGATACCGTATTCACCGAGCTGCTTACATCATCGATCTGCGTCTTGATTTCATCTACCATGTGCATGATATCTGCAAACTGCACACCGACTTCCCGGATAGCTGCCGCCCCCTGCTGGACTTCTTCTGTACCTCCCTGCATGGAAACCACCGCATGTTCTGTATCCGCCTGAATTGCGCAGATACGTTCCTTGATTTCCTCGGCTGATTTTTGCGACTCTCCCGCAAGTTTGCGGACCTCTTCGGCCACGACCGCAAACCCCCGGCCATGCTCCCCGGCACGCGCCGCTTCAATGGCCGCATTGAGCGCCAGCAAATTCGTCTGATCTGCAATTGCTGAAATGGCATCGACGATTGCACCGATCTGCTTGGAGTTTTCGCCAAGCTTTTTCACAACGTCTGCAGCCTCAGAAACACTTGTCTCAATGTGTGTCATCTTACCCATTGCACCAGACATGAGTTTTTCCCCATGCTGTGCAGCCTCAGCTGTCTTTGCTGAATTTCCTGTGATCTGCCGTGTTTTTTCGGTTACCTGACTGATATCGGTATAAACGATATCCACATCCCGTTTGGCATCATCCACACTTTTGAGCTGTTCATTCATGCCATCTGAAACTTCGCTTACCGTACCCGCTACATGGTTCGCAGCCTCCGCTGACTGCTGTGCCCCAGCGGTAAGCTCTTCAGAGGCTGCAGCAACCTGTTCAGCCGTTGTCGCCATTTTCCGGATAAGCTCACGGATATTGCGGCTCATTGTATTGAAGGCATTCGCCAGTGTACCAAGCTCATCCGTGCTCTCCACCGGCAGATCATCCACCCGGAGATTCCCTGCAGCAAGTTCATCGGCATGCTCCTTGATCCGAATGACATTGCGCGTAATAGCACTGGAAAATTTCAGGCTTGCAAAGACAATGAGCAGAATGCCCAGGATCGTAAGAATTGCATACACGATCTTCATCTTATTCACCGATGCAAATACAAAAGCCTCTGGCACCGAAATCCCCACAATCCATCCTGTACTTTCTACCGTCGTATAAGCAAAGACTTTAGTCTCTCCATCTTTCTTCGTCAGGAAATAGCCCTCGCCTTTCTGCAGCATTTCCTGGAAATGCTCCTTCAGACCTTCATTTGTGCTTACGTCCTGCATCGTTTCCACATTATCCGAAGAAGCAAGAATCATCCCTTTTTTCTCGATAATCATGCCTTTGCCCTGGCCTCGATATTTCACTTCACTTACACGCTGCTGCAGTGTGTCAATGGAAATATCATCACAAATAGCCCCACGAAAATTTCCTGCCTTATCTTTGTACGGCACAGCAGCAGAAACAACCAGCTTGCCACTCGTCGCATCCTTATAGGCATCCGTAAAGATCAGCTTGCCAGCTGCTTTGGCATCCTTATACCAGCCACGGCCCCGCGGGTCGATCTTTCCGGTATTATCTTCCGTGCCGGATAAAAACGTCCCGGATTCGTTGCCGTTGGTCAAGCCCATAATTTCCTTATCCGTAGAGGCAATGCTCATCATTTCCTTCATATCTGCCGGATTCGTACGGCCATCGAAGGAAGTCATAAGGTTGGCCGCAGCTGCTGCCGGCACCGCCTTTTCTTTCAGCCAGCCATCCAGCGACTGCCCCTGGACCCCAACGGCAGCCATGAGTTCCTTTTCCACACTATCTTCGAGATTCGAATACGCTGTATAATACCCAATGCAGGATACAATCGCCATGATTGCTCCAATAATGCCTGACAATACAAAAAACTTCTGTTTAATCCCCATAATTTTCCTTCTCTCCTTTCAAGCAATAAAGAATAATATTTATTACCTTTTACTTATTATTTCGTCATCCATGACTTTTCTCCTGCTTAAAAAGGAAATTTATTTGTATTGAACCAAGCTCTTGTCGGAAATACGCCTGCAAAAAAACTCTCCCATAAGCATTTGCATTGCCCATGAGAGAGTTTAACGACACACTGCCAGCGTCTTCTAAAAGTTTCTTATTTAATGGAAAAGAAAATCAGATTGCATAAAAGTTTACGAGCTTCGCATCGAAGATT
>CAZTAP010000204.1:0-4374 GCA_964611665.1 uncultured Selenomonadaceae bacterium
GACAAGCCGCGCGTCGAGGTCCATCCGCTGGATATCGGCGACAAAGAAGATCCGGCACGTCTGGTATTCAGCGGCATGGAGGGTGAAGCGGTGGATGTCACGATGGCGGATTTCCGCAACGGCTTCCGTATGATCAGCTATCCGGTCGACTGCCGCAAAGCAGAGGCGGAGACACCACATCTGCCGGTTGCGAAACAGCTCTGGACTCCGAAGGTCGGTCTCAAAGAAGGCGCAGCTGCCTGGATCAAAGCCGGCGGCGGCCATCATACGGTACTGAGTTTCCGCCTGAAGGAAGAGCAGATCCATGACCTTGCAGAAATGTTCGGCGTGGAGCTTGTCGAAATCTGCTGATCCGGAATGGATAAAACAGCCGCACCGGATGGGGATAGTCCTCATCTTGTGCGGCTGTTTGCATTGTTGCACGTGAAACAATCAGGGGACGGTTCTCTTTTGCTGCAAAAGAGAACCGTCCCCTGATTGCGTCATAGATTTTGCAGGATGCGAATTTCATTTTTCATGATATAGCGGCCTTTTTCTGGTTTGATTCCATTGATAAGATAGTCGAAGACGACCTGCATGGCACGCTGGCCCTGCTGTGCCGGATGCTGGTAGATCGCCGCACGGATGACCTGTTTTTTCATCATTTCAATGGTGGTCGGAATGGTATCGAAGGCGATGATGGTGACGGATTTTTCTTTATGAAGGGCAAGAACAGCCCGGCATGCGCCATAGGCACCGCCAGAAGAGATGATAAAGAGGGAATTGATATCAGGATGTGCCTTCAGCATATTTTTCGTAACATCATAAGAGAGAATGTCATCATCATTGTTTTCTTCTATTGCAGCAATGGAGGCTTCTGGATAGGTCTGCATCAGATGCTGAAAGCCGGTCAGACGCTGCTGGTGTCCCAGAATTTTATGTGAGCCCATAAGGATACCAACCTTTAGATTTTTCGGACCAATCATTCCCAGCAGTGCAGCAGCTGTTTCTCCGCCGTTTAGATAGTCGCTGCCGACATAACAATGTGCAGCAGCCTGTTCGACATCATTATTCAGTGTTACAACAAAAATGCCATCGGCAATATACTGGTTCAGTCTGTGAATTACTTGAGGATCATTGATCGGATTGATAATCAGGGCTTTGACCTGTCCTTTGAGTTCATCAAGAATCTGACATTGCATACCGATATCATAACCATGGGTGATGCGCCAAATCGTTTTCAGTCCAAACATGGCGTATTTTTTCTCGGCCTTTTCCATTGCGGCAAGAACTGTATCAAAAAAACGGATGCCATCAGCTGGCATAAGGATGCCGACAACTGGTTTGTTTTTGCGTGCAGCCAAAGCCTTGCCAGCAGGATTTGGTGTGTAGTTAAGCTTTTTCATCATGCGCAGCACAAGTTCACGTTTTTCAGGCTTTACGTTGCCACGATGGTTGATTACGCGGTCAATTGTTCCACGTGAAACATTGCAGACCTCTGCTAATTGTTTGATTGTAACCATAGGGATACTCCTTACTGTTTTCTTATTTCTATTATACTATGAAACTGTGCTCGTGAACAGTTTGAGATGTATCGCTTAGGGGACGGTTCTTTTTTGCTGCAAAAAAGAACCGTCCCCTAAATGCTCTTAAGAATGTTTGGATATGGATGTTAAACGTGGTATAGTGGAAGCAGAATATTTTATCGAATGAGATGGAGGATGTTATGGTGAGATTTTGTATAAAAAAGTTTGTTCCAGCGTTAGCAATTGCTGGTATGCTGGCGTTTCAGCCGGTAAACGCAGCTGTTGTGCAGGATGCGGCGAGAACTGCAAATGCAGCCGTCGTACAGGAGGGCGATCATGCGGCGTATCGCGGCTATGTCTGGCGTCTGGATGAAGCAGACAAAGATGGATTGCCAAGAAACTTTCGGACGACGAATTCTGCATTCGGTAAAGCCGATGCAAAGTTCTCTTTGGATGAAAACTATGTTCCAAGCCGTAAAGGGCTTGAGCAGTTGAAAGCCTCGGGTAGTGCAGAATTCTCTGAAAAGGAATTTGCAACAGTGATGAAAGAACTGAAGAAGCAGACAAGCGGCCCAATCTATATTCTGGATTTGCGTCAGGAATCACATGGATTCTTCAATGGAGATGCAGTCAGCTGGTATGGCAAGCGGAACTGGGGAAATGTTGGCAGATCCCAGGAAGAGGCTTTGCAGGATGAGAAGCATCGGTTAAAGATGGCACAGGGAAAAAATATTGAGACAGCCAGACTGAACAAACAAAAGGAAGAAAGCGATATAAAGAAAGAATTAGCGGTAAAGACAATGAGTGAGGAAGAGCTGGTAAGCGCAGCTGGGGTCCACTATGTGCGTATTGCTTCGACCGATCATGTTTGGCCGGATGCAGATGCGATAGATACCTTCATCACGTTCTATAAACAGCTTCCAGAGGATGCCTGGCTTCATTTTCATTGTGCTGCCGGCTCAGGACGTACCACAACGTATATGGCGATATATGATATGATGCGCAATCCGGATGTCTCTCTGAAGGATATTCTTTATCGCCAGTATTTGCTGGGAGGAACATATATTGCTTATATGCCGAAGGATGATCAGAGCTGGCGTACGCAATATTATGATGAAAAAGCGGTTCAGATTAAACGCTTCTATGATTATGTGCAGGCGAATCATGCGAATGGATTTCAGACCAGCTGGTCTGCATGGCTGGCGCAGGTAAATGAAGCAAAATAAATTTAAGGGACGGTTCTGTTTTATGAAGAAATAGAACCGTCCCTTATTTTATTGGAGTATCTGCGATGTTGCACGTGAAACATATAGGGGACGGTTCCTTTTTGCTGCAAAAAAGAACCGTCCCCTTTTGTTGCCTCCCCTTTGTTGCCGACTTTTGCTGCGGATCAGAGCGCATAAGTCGCGTTGAGCAGGGCAATGCCGCTTTTGGTGCGGAATACTTTTTCGCGGAAGCTCAGGATGGCTTGGGGGGAGAGCTGGTCTTCATAGGCGTTGACGAGGAAGTCTGCTTCGAGCAGAATTTGATAGTCGACTGAATCAACCACATTATAGGTATGGTGATGGGCGATGAGAAAGCAGACGCGGTCGATGAAGTCAGCATTGCAGGCTTCGAATCCTTCGAGGAGGTCACGCGCGATGGCCGGCCCTTCGAGCTCCTGATATTTTCCTGCTGTGCTGTGGTGCTTTTCTTCGGCGGCATGGATGCCGATGTCATGAAGGATGGCTGCGGCTTCGAGGAGGTCCTGGGTTTCCTGTGGAATATTTTCCAGGCGGCCAATGAGGGCGGCGAAGGCATGGACCTTCAGGAAATGCTGGATGCGCTTGGCATCGCCATGGTCGAAAGTGATGGCTTTTTGGATGAGTTTGCTATGGTTCATATAAAATCCCTTCCTTTGTTTGTCGGAAGCGCTGATGAACCCGGCAGCCCGGCTTATTCATCAGCGCTTCTTTTATTTTAGATGCTGTTGGTATATGTGTCTGTTTCTATTGCAGCAAAAAAGCCGCCGGGGCGGCTTTTATTTCACGGTCTGTGGAATGCCTTCTTTGTCGAGCAGACGGTGCAGCGCGTTGCTTGTGCGCTTGTAGAGCGCATAGGTCAGACTGGAGACAATGGTATATTTGATCAGATTGAACGGCAGGATGCAGAAGATGAGGAAGCTCGTCATATCCTGCACCATGGGATTGACGGCGCGGGTCATGGCGAGAATCGTGTCCATGGAAATGCCGTAAAGGGATACGTACATGGGCAGTGCGATGTAGAGATTGGCGAAGACCGCAAAGATGCTGGCAAACAATGCTGCGCTGAGCATGCCGAGGGCGGCGCTTTTTTTCGTATGGCGGTATTTGTAGACCAGGCCAGCAGGCAGAACGAAGGCCAGGCTGCAGAGCAGATTCATGAACTCGCCGACGAAGGCGGTGCTGGTTCCCTGCAGGAGGAGCTTGATTGCAATCTTGATGAGGCAGACGATGCCGCCGCTCAAGGGGCCGAGGAAAAAGGCCGCGAATAATGCCGGCAGATCGGAAAGGTCGAATTTCATATAGGCTGGTGCGAAGGGCAGAGGCACTTCAAAAAGCATGAGTACGGCGGATAAGCCGCCAAGCATGGCCATCAGCGTGAGCGCACGCGTGGAAAAGGTTTTATTCATCATCATTCCTCCTGAGTTGAACACAAAAAAACGGCACGAAAACACTTCGAGCCGTGAAAATCTTCTTTCATCCAGACTATACTGTCGGTACCGGAATCACACCGGTTCATGCCAGGGCCTGGCTTGCGGACTATACCGCCGGTAGGGAATCACACCCTGCCTCGAAGATGATATTCTGTTTAAGTTCATTGTAAAGAATTATTCTCAATTTGTAAAGCA
>CAZTAP010000205.1:0-4323 GCA_964611665.1 uncultured Selenomonadaceae bacterium
GCCAGGTACCAGACCGGCAGCATGACTGCTCCCATGACCGCACAGGTAGAAGGGCTCAGATAGTTTTCCGGAATATGCATTTTCCCACATCCTCAAGTTGATTATTTATGATTCCTCTTTTATTTTACCCACAAATTACCATTATCGGAAGCCTCCCCGGGGGTTATAAAAAGAAAAGCACCGCAATGTGGACAATTGGGAGACGGTCCTTTGAGGTCTACAAATTACAGTTTATCTTACCATCTGGACCCTGCTCCAACACAAGAACTTTTTATTCCATCCACAAAACAGCATAGAAACCCCCTGTGCAGAGAGCACAGGGGGTGAATTACCGAAACACTCTTCTTCTATAGGCATTGCGATACTCTGTCGGCGTCATGCCGGTATGCGCCTTGAACAGCTGGCGGAAATAATCCGGATTGCTGTAGCCGAGCCTCGCACTGATTTCATAATTCCTTATCCGCCCCTGCTCCAGAAGCTTCTTGCCGCGTTCCATTTTCATCCTGGTCACGAACGTAACGAAATTCAGACCAGTCTTTTTCTTGAAAATCCGTCCTGCATAATCTGCACTGATACCAAGTTCAGCTGCAATGCTGTGCAGGGAAAGATCTGCTTCGATATCTTGCTGCACCAGCTCACAAATGGAGCGAAACAAGCTCTTCGTCCTGACCAGCTCATACTTTTCCATCAAGGCAAAAAGCTCAGCTGCATCCTGGCTGAAGCTGTCATGCCTGGGAGATGCCTCCCGCAAAACTGCTGCTTCAATATTGCGGACCCAGGGAAAAGTCCGGTCAAGCGCAGCATACAGTTTTTCCAGAATACAGACAAAGATCTTTTCTCCCGCCAGCTCTTTTTCCAGCTGGCGGACTTTGGCAAGAAACAGCGGATTCCCTGCAAGCAGCAGCTTTTCCAGCTCAGCTGCTGCCTGCTCAGCATGAAGCACCGGATGAGGCCTGTCCGTCTCATCCCTCCTGTCCTCCACATTATGATTTTTCTGCAGATAAATGCTTGCACGCTGCAGCGTTTGTCCAAAATCTGCTTCTGAAAAAGGCTTTGTCATATAATCAAATACCCCCAATCCTATCCCCTGTTGTGCATACTCAAAATCATTATAACTGCTCATAAGGATCAGACAGGGATGATCCGCCTGCTCATTGACGGCCTCAAGGAAATCCATGCCATCCATATCCGGCATGCGCACATCGGTAACCAAAAGATCTACACCTTCAAGCGCAAGCTTAGCCAGAGCTTCCTGACCACCTGCAGCCTCTTCGGAAATTTCAAAACCATACCGGCTCCAGGGAAAACGCTTCAGCATATACCGTGCACCACGATCCTCATCCAGAATCAAAACCTTATACATAGCCATCCCCCCACATCTCTTATGCAGCAAAAAAAGGCACAGCCGCCCCAAGCCTAAAGCTTCGGGGCAGCTGTGCCCATACATTTCTATTTTCTCTATTATAAATCACTCCGCCTGATTTTTCAATTCTATTTTCCTGGTTTCAAAATACTCTGTCGAATCATTACATTTCAAGGAAAGATATTCTATCTTAAATGCAAGATACTGCCAATTAAGGAAACTTTATTGGCAGTACCGTCTTCTTTTACTATAATAAGACTAAGGACAAACGGTGCACTAGGTACAGAGTGCATCGTCAAGCTACTATGACACGGACGGGTACGGCGCTATGCCATTGGACGGCAGCACTTTATGGGGATATGATCTTGCCGTCGCTTTGTGCACGCCTGTTCTGTGACTATTAAGGAGGCAAATCTTCATGAAAAAATTGAAATCTTTGCGTATTTTCTTTCTTGCCACTTTGTTTGTGATGGCTTTCTCGGCTGTCGCTTTCGCCGGTGCCCAGGATTTTACTCTGGTCAATAATACCGGATATGATATCCATTACGTGAACGTAAGTCCTTCCAGCTCGAATGACTGGCAGAACGATATTCTTGGTTCCTCCATTCTCCCAAATGGCAACTCTGTCAACGTAACCTTCAACACGAACGATGTTCAGTATTGGGATATTCAGGCAACTTTTGAAGATGGCAGCTCCCTTTCCTGGAGCAGCATCGATTTACTCAGTGTAGCAACCGTAACCCTCAATGGTGACGGAACTGCAAGTCTGGACTAAGTCAGCCCTGACAATGGTCAGTCATGTACCTGTCTGACCGTTGTTCTATAATTCCCAAAAAGATATCCCCCTCCGAACCGGAGGGGGATATCTTTTGTTGCCAATAAGTCAGAGCACTCGAACCTTACGCAGAAGATAGTCCATATATTTGCGCCGCAGCTCGGCACGTCCGTTGCGGCGCATCGGCACATGCTTGCCATTATCCATGCAAAAATCATTGAGTTCCGTTCCCTTTACATGGCGCAAATTAACGAGATAGCTGCGATGTGTACGCAGGAAGTCCTCATCATCGATCCGCGTCTCGAGTTCCTCCAGCGTTGCATAGGTTTCGACCGTCTGCTGCTCACAACAGATCGTGCAAAGCTTCTCATAGATCTCTATATAAAGAATCGAATCGATGGGAACAAACACTGGCAAACGATGGCTCAAAACTTCCAGCACCCGCGGATGATCCCTGGACACCTCGGACCAGCGTGCAAACACCTCGCAGAGCG
Organism: uncultured Selenomonadaceae bacterium; assembly: GCA_964611665.1. GTDB lineage: Bacteria > Bacillota > Negativicutes > Selenomonadales > Selenomonadaceae > CAZTAP01. The sequence continues at coordinate 2,633 of CAZTAP010000205.1, forward strand.
CTCTTTCCGTGATTGGCTTGATCAGATAATGCAGCGCACGTACGCTGTAGCTTTCCAGCGCGAAATCCTCACTGGTTGTCACGAACACAAGCGGTACGGCCGCATCCTTGCGGCGCAGTTTCTGTGCTATCTCTATACCATTTTCCCTGCCAAGATAAATATCCAGAAAAACAAGCGAAAAACGGTTTTTGCTCCAGCCTTCCAGCAGAGCCTTGCCATCCGGGAAAATCTCACATTGACAATCCATTCCATTTTTCTCAGCGTAATTTTGAATGCCGCAAAGCAAACGCCTCGCATCCTGTGGGCAATCTTCACAGATTGCAATCTCCATCATTCCACATCTCCTCCTGTGATTGTCGCTGCAATACTGCCAGACGGCTGCGCACTGCTTTCATTAAGCTCCTCACCCACCGTCGTCGTTATTTCTCCATTCTTTATATCATATTTTACCAGCTTCGACAAGGCACTTTCATTCAATGGATCGATGAATTCAAAGTAATATCCATAGTTGCCATCACCAAGCTCCTCATCCTTGACCTCAGGATGCTCCCCAATCGTGAAGGTTTCCATATCTACCTGGGTAAACTCCTCATCACTGCCGCTCATCGTCATGGCATAGTGCAGTGTCGTAATCTGATCGCCAGCTTTCAAATGAATGAGCTGACGATTCGCAATGCCGTTCGTTTCCAGGCCCTTGCGTGCACCGAGGATACGATATTTCTCCTCATGATAATTATAGACAACCTGCAGATTGCATTCCACACCATTGAGCCGCACCGGCACCGAATAAAGATTGTAGCCATCACCTTCATGCGTAACCTCGATATACACCGGATGTCCATCCAGCATCGGCCAGCGTCCCTGGAAATTATCCTTGAACAGGCCTTTGTCCCAGTCCGCATCAATATCGGCATCACTGCCCAGATAAAGGATGATGTCATCCCTCGTGCTATAATAGGCCAGCTGGCAATGAACAGCTGCCAGCCTGTCTGTCTGCTCCGGCGTGAGCCGTACAAAGGCATAGCCATCTGCATCGACATCCACCTCGGTATCTTCGAGTGCCTGCACGGAGAAAATTTTCTGCGCTCCCTGCGGCTTCGGTATTGCCGGCGATGTGCCTGACTGCGCCGGCTCTGCCGGCGTCTGCCCGTTCAAATAAGGCTCTGCTTCCTGCGGCATCTCGCCATAGACCAGATAATAATACAAACATTTGAATGGCATGGATGCTCCCTGCAGGCTCACATAAGCCTGCAGTCCTTCTTCATCGCCATCATAGGAATAATATGCCGAAAGGCCGTGGCTCTCCTGACGATAAGGACCATTCACACGATACAGCACCGCATTGTCGATAGCAGCAACCAGTTTCTCGCTGCTCGATGGCAGCAGGCCTCTGGCTTTGGCTGCCAGACTGGACAGATCAACCATATTGGTATAGCCCTGATCACGCGTGTTGCCGCCATAGTTCTCCGCTGTATCTGCCTGACGTGCCAGCGAAGAAAAGAACTGCTCCGGAGCCTTGCGTGCTGCCCGCAAAGCTTCGGTGCCGAAAGCTTCATAAGCACTGCGCAGTTCAGGCAGACGGCTGATATCCACCACAGAAAGCGTGGCCTGCCCGTCCGTACCATATTTTTCACAGTCGCTCAGATACGTATCGCAGATATTCTTGCCCAGGCCTGCACCGTTCATGCCGG
>CAZTAP010000206.1:0-4308 GCA_964611665.1 uncultured Selenomonadaceae bacterium
TGATCCGTCTGATGGAGCCGCGTTATATCGAGGTATGGGGGAAATTCCTGCCGCGTGGGGGGATTTCTATCGATCCTTATGCGAATTATGGCAAGAAGGGCACAAAATTTGAGGAACTGGCCTGGGAACGTTTCAAACAGCATGATATGGCCGGTATGGATAAGGTGGATAATCGCTGATGCTCCAGGTATATACGGGGAATGGCAAGGGAAAGACAACGGCGGCGGTCGGACTTGCCATACGTGCGCTGGGGGCTGGCAGGCGGGTTTATATCATGCAGTTTATGAAGGGACTTGCCTATAGTGAGCAGAAGGTGCTGCGGCAGTTTGCACCCCGGCTCGTGCTTCAGACGACGGGCAAGCCTTTTTTTATTGCAAAGGAAGGTATGCTTTCAGCTGAGCAGCGCAGACAGTGGGGAGAGGATGTCGTGGTTTTTCCGGAGGGAAGGCCTCCGGAAGATTACAGGAAGCTTTTGCAGGATGGTTTTGCCGAGGCATCCGAGGCTATACTTTCCGGCAGTTATGGGCTGGCAGTGCTCGATGAACTTAATGTGGCCTTGTTTTTTGGGCTGCTGGAGAGAGGCCGTGTCGAGGCATTGCTTGACCGGATACCGGAAATGACAGAGCTTGTATTGACTGGACGCAATGCGCCTGACTGGCTGCTTGCGCGCGCTGATCTGATTACAGAGATGAAGGAAGTCCGGCACTATTATACGCGTGGCGTAGAAGCCAGGCGGGGAATAGAAAATTAAACAGCTTTACAAACACTCTTTACGCAAAGAGTGTTTTTTTATGTATATTGTATAATTTTTGCATTTGAGATTGGATTTTAATATAATATGTCTATGAGAGGAGGAATTGTGTATGTATACAGAAAAAATGTTTGTAACACGTATGCAGATTATTGCCTTGAGCCAGATTCAACAGATCAAGGAGCATGCACATGCGAATCCGGCCGGCTACAAAAGGGATACGGAAGAGTATTGCGGAGCAATTTATGATATTGTGCAAAATGCGCCTTATGACAGGCTGCGGGATTTGGTTCTGGAGATACGCGCAGGGTATGAAAAGCTTGGTTTTGCAGATGATGGTGTCATGGCAGACAGTCTTTTGACGTTGGTGCTCATGGACTATCAGGCTGAGCTCGGCGGTGATGCAGCAGATGCTGGCTGCAGCGGACTTTTGGAGAATTTTTTCCGCGTGGAAACGGATCGTTCAGAAGAAGCTTTGCTTGAAAATTGATTTGACGGCAAGAGGGGCTTTCGCTGCTGCGAAAGCTCTTTTTTGGCACAGAATATAGGAATAAAGTCGTTGCTTTATTCCGAGCATAGGACTATAATGGAATAGTATGAAGGAAAATGACTGACTTTGACAAATGATGCTGGGGAGGTTTGTTTTTGGGGACTTTCGATCGGCTTACCGGAGTGTTGAGCAAGGATAACTTTTATGGAGCAGTGAAAGAAATCCTGCAGGTGTACCCCGGGAAAAAATTCGAGCTTTTACGTACGGATATAGAACGATTCAAAATCATCAATGAGATTTTTGGCGAAGATGCTGGTGACCGGCTGCTGAGAATCGTAAGCCAGAGTTTGCAAAAGATTGCGTTGCGTCCGGGAGCAGTGGGAAGGCTGCATTCGGATCATTTTGTGATTTTTTATGAAGCAGGCAAGAAACATAGGGAAGATATCCTCCGGGCAATTGAACGTGCCTCACGTGAGTTTTCGGCAGAATATCGTGTAATCATTGATTGTGGCATTTACTGTATACATGATCGTGAAATGCCGGTATCGGTCATGTGCGATCATGCAAATCTGGCCTTGAAAAAGGCTAAGGGGAATTATCTTGTTTCTTATGGTGAATATGATGAAGGCATGGGCGAAGCACTGCGTCAGGAGCAATTCATCATGAATGCAATGGAGGAGGCGCTTTCGCAAAAACAGTTCAAAGTCTGGCTGCAGCCAAAATTTGAGCTTGAGGGGCAGCAGATCGTGGGAGCGGAGGCTCTTGTGCGCTGGGAACATCCACAGCGCGGGTTGATCCAGCCGTCGACCTTCATTCCGGTTTTTGAGCGCAATGGCTTTATTTTTCAGCTGGACAGCTATATCTGGGAGGAGACCTGCCGTCTGCTTGCCAAATGGAAAGCGGCTGGTCTGGATCCCTTGCCGGTATCAGTGAATATTTCTCGTGTGGATGTTTACAACACGCAGCTTTGCGATGTGCTGTTGGGACTGATCCGTACCTATGACATTGAGCCGGAACTGCTTGAACTGGAAATTACGGAATCGGCTTATACGGATAATGCGAACCAGATCATTGGCCTCACGGACAGTCTGCGCAAGCTTGGGTTTACTATTTTAATGGATGATTTTGGCAGCGGCTATTCTTCTTTGAATATGCTGAAGGAAGTATCGGTGGATGTGCTGAAGCTCGATCTCCGTTTTTTGAGCAGTAAGGATGAAAATGACCGGGGCGGGAATATCCTGAATTCTGTTGTGCGTATGGCGAAATGGCTGAATCTGCAGGTCATTGCAGAAGGGGTGGAAACCAAGGCACAGGCGGACTTTTTGCGCAATATCGGCTGCCGGGTTGTACAGGGCTATTATTTTTCCCGTCCGCTGCCTGTGGCAGAGTATGAGGCACTGGTGCATAAACTGGGCTGTAACGGAAAGGCTATGCGCAATCGCCTGAATCCGGAGGATACGGAAGATATCTGGAATCCGCATACGCAGTACGGGCTGATCTTCAACAATGAATCGTGCGGCATTGCCATGGTTGAGCTTTCTGATTATGGTCTGGAGCTCTTGCGCGGCAATGATGGATATTTCCGGCTTGCTGCAGGTACTGTGGAAAAATACGCGCCCCGGCTGCGTACCGTGCTGCCATTCATGCCGCAGGAGGAACGACAGAGGCTGATCCATCTGCTTGAGACTTGTGCCGTGAGCTATGAAGCAGAAGAAAAGGAAATGCTCGTGCATTATCTGGTAAATGGCAAAGTGGTCTGGATCGATATCCATGTGACGCAGATCATGCGTGATAAGGAACGGGCAATTTTTTATTTATTTTTGCATGATGTAACGAATTTGCAGGAAAAAGCGGGCATGCTGCAGGATGTTTTTGATAATTTTCCAGGTGGAATCGGTGTCTATGAGCTTAGGGAAAATGATTTGTATGTGCGGTATATGAGTCCGGCGATTTTGGATTTCAACGGTATTACAGAAATCAGCAGACTGCCGCAGAATACCAGGGTGGCTGAGTTTTGTGGCGAGGCGCTTGCAGCAAAATTTGCAGGGGCTGCTGAAGAGGCTTTTCGAATGGAGCGGGATATTTATCTGGAGCTTCCTTTGGAACAGGCGGATGGGACTGTTCCGCTTATCGAGATCAAGGGCAATGTCCGACAAAACCAAAGCGGAGAGGTTCTTTGCTATGTATCGTTTCGCAAAAAATAATGTTTACGTAATGGAAAAACAGGCAGGAAAATTTGTCCGCGCAGAGAATACATTGGCAGAAGGATTCGCAAAGGAGAGCGATGAAAATGCCAATGTTCAAGAAGGCTTTTGCTGTGTTGTTGGGAATTGTTGCTGTAGCTGCTGCGGGGATACTTTATGGACTGCATGAGCAGCAGGAAACTCTGCCGCTGGATGCCGCTGACAAGCAGTCGGCTGAGCAGAGGGAAATCACGGTCTATGTGTCCGGGGCGGTAAGCCATCCGGGGGTAATCAGCCTGCCGGATGGGGCGCGGGTGGCGGATGCTGTGAATGCCTGCGGCGGTGTATTGCCCACGGCTGATCTGGATGCATTGAATATGGCACAGCCGTTGAAGGATGGCATGCAGATCCGTGTAGCACAAAAGGCCGCTGTACAAAGCGGAGCAGCAGAGCCTGTAGCTGCTTCCAGGGATGGAAAGGTCAATATCAATACTGCGGATGAAAAGGCGCTCGACAGCCTGCCGGGAATCGGTCCGGCAATGGCGAAGCGCATCATTGAATACCGCAGTGTGAATGGAAGCTTCCAGAGTCCGGAGGATCTGAAGAAGGTCAAAGGAATCGGTGAAGCGAAATTCGCGAAGCTGAAGGATAAGGTCAGCTTATGAAAACGGGGCAGCAGCCGCTGCTGTTTTTGAATATGCTTTTGGGCATGATGTTTCTGGGTATCCTTGCCGAGGATGCGTTTTGCCTGCTTCCAGGCAGATTTATGCTGCCGGCGGCAGGCTTATTGGTGCTGGCTGTCTGCGTGTGGAGGAAGAGCAGTAAATGGACGGGAATCGTCTTTTTGCTGCTCTTTTTTGTTTTGGGTGCCATGCGCTTTTCTG
>CAZTAP010000207.1:0-4231 GCA_964611665.1 uncultured Selenomonadaceae bacterium
CAACCAATAACGCCTACGTTTAACATAATAAAATCCCCCTCATTTATCTGTAAAATTTTGTTTTATGATAGACCATCAGAAATTCCGTTTGATCACGGCTTCTGATTTTTCCTTGCCGATACGATAGACCTTATCCGGATCCATCTTGTAGTATTCCGGACGGAAAAGCTCCAGCGATACGACATCCTCCTGCCAGCCAATCTTTTTGAGCGTCTGCAGGATCTCATCGAGATTGATGCAGCCAGTTCCAGGCCATACACGGTCTTCATCGAGAAGCGAGCCGATGGGGAAATCTTCTGTATCATTCAGATGAACAATGAAGATTTTGCGGCCATCTGCCTTGGCAAGATCTTCAATACGGGAATCCATCCCATGGAAATGGAAGCAGTCAAGCGTGATGCCGACATTGTCCAGATCGACCTCCTCAATCACGGACCAGGCCTCACCAAAGGTATTGATGGACGCAGCCGGATGACCAATGAACTCTACCGAGATGCGCATCCCATATTCTGCTGCGATGCCGCCCATTTCCTTCAGGCATTTGACCGCAGACTCATGGATTTCCGTACGTGTAACCTTTTTGAGATCTACCGTCGGGACCGTAATGACTGTCTTGCAGCCGATTTTCTGACCCCATTCGCACATCTGGCGAAGTTCATCAAGAACCTTCTGATAGTCCTCCGGTGTGCGATTGTTAAAGAAGCAAAGGGTATTGAAGGCCAGCGGCTTTACATGGTGGCTCTGGAAATACTCCGCCAGTTCATCTATTGTATGCGTTTTCAAATAGTCCGGCAGGCAGTCCATTGTACGTGGTTCAATCATGTCATAACCATATTTCTCGCAAAGCGCCAAATCCTTTTCCAAACTGGATTTTTCCAAAGCCGTAGCTTCATTCATGCTCAATCTCATCGTTTTCATGCTCCTTTATTGTTTTTCTCTGTGCCCGGGTTATGAATTAAGTATAGGTTAATTTTCCGAAAATTTCTTACGCTTTTTTGCTTATTTTGGCGCAAAAAAAGAAGTGCAAAATCGAAATTTTGCACTTTTCTGCACTGTGATGGTCAATGTACTCATTTTTTCTGCCACAGTTCACAAATCTGATTCAGACGTTTGTATTGATTATCCCCCACACGGTACTTGCGATAGACCTGCGGCGACATTCCGACAATCTTTTTGAACTGATTATTGAAATAGCTCAGATTATCATAGCCAGCCTCGGCACTCACATCCGTAATCGACATGTCCGAGCTGATCAAAAGACTCTGCGCGCGTCCGATGCGGCGCCGGATGATATATTGTACCGGTGAAAATCCTGTACGCTTCTTGAATTGATGCGTCAGGTTCGAGGTACTCATATGCGCCTGCCGGCTCAGCTCATCCATCGTGAAATCCTCCGCATAATGCTGGTCGATATAATCCTTGACCTGAATGAACAGCTTGTCTCTTTTGTTCAGTTTCATCTTGGGCTCATGCTCCACCTGCCGCAGCAAGATAACCAGCAGTGCACTCATCAGATACTGACATACGGCCACGCCGCCGTCCCGGTTATTCGCGAGCTGATCGCGCAGCGTCTCAAAAAGTCCCTGGATATGCGGTGCAAAGCTGCCCGTATGAAGAACAGGCGAGGTTTCTGCTGCAATCAGATGATTCTCCGGCAGCCCCTCGATATGCAGTCCCTGGATCCCGCAGTTGTAAAACCACATGCCGCGCACCGGATCTGCACATTCATCATGGATCACGCCGCTGTTATATACCAGAAGATCTCCCGCACTGACCTCGTAGAGATGACTGCCAATGCGCATACTGCCGCCCCCCTGACTGATATACTGCAGTTCCAGGTGTGTATCATGTGCATGGAACAAGGATGGCAGTTCATTTTGCTTTTGATCCGCATGGCATACATAGAGAAGATGCAGGTCGTTTTCCAAAAACTCTGGCTGAAATTTATTCTTGTTATAAAAAATTACCGTCATAGCGATTTCCTTTCTTACAAATGTACCGGCCTTCCTCTATCTTACAAAATATTCTTGCTGTTTACAAGACAAAGAGAACCACTGCCATTGGGATGGCAGCGGTTCCAGGGTTGGATAAACCTACATTTGCTTAACAAGTTTAGCATACCACGGTTTTTCAGCAGGCTCTTGCATTATTCTGTCGTATTTTTGCAGAAAAATGACCTTTTCTCCTGCTTTTTTGCATTTTTTTGCAAAAAAATAAGAAGAGTGCCCTAAACAGCACTCCTCTTTGAAGTCAGTCCTTTGTTTAATGATTCTCTGCCGTTGCTTCTACTGCCTGACTTTTCGACTTGTCATAATTGCGGAAATCATGCTCGATCTGTTCAAGGGAACGGCCTTTGGTCTCTGGTACGAAGTTATATGCGAATAACAGACCTAAAAGACCGATAGCCGCAAAGATAAAGAAGGTGGAGGACAGTCCGAAGGAATCCATAAGCACCGGAAAGGACAAGCCTACACAGAAATTCGTCAGCCAGAGGCAGAGGACGGTGAGCCCCATACCCATACCACGCAGACGAAGCGGGAAAAGCTCAGACAGAAGCAGCCAGGTAATCGGAGAAAGGAACCCCTGCTGGAAGAAAAGGAAACTGACAGTAAGACTCAATACAACATAAGGCAGAATGCCGGTACCATCCAGCAAATACGAGAAAATACCGATTGCACACAGACAAACCATCGTACCGACCTGCCCCGTCATCAGCAAAGGACGGCGGCCATGACGGCCCATCATCCAGATGCCGAAGAAAGTTGCCGATACAGAAATGACACCATTTGCGATATTGCCGATCAATGCGGCTTCCGTCGAGAAGCCTGCCTTCGTAAGAATCTGCGTACCATAATACATAATGGAATTGACACCGGAAATCTGCTGACAGATCGCGATGCCCATTGCGATAAAGACGATACGGCGTACCCATGGCTTCGTAAGATCCTTCATGGTCGCCTGCTGCACGTTGGACTCCTGGGCAAGATTATCCTGGATCTCATTGAGTTCAGCAATCGCACGCTTTTCATCACGTGCCTGCTTCAGAACCTTCAGCGCTTCACTGATTTTCCCATGCATAACGAGCCAGCGTGGGCTCTCCGGCATTGCCAGCATACCAAACCAGAGCACAACTGCCGGCAAGGATGCAATGGCAAGCATATACCGCCAGATATGTGCGGTAGAACCAAAGGTTACACCAATGACCGCATTCAGCACAAATGCACAAAGCTGACCAGTAACGATCATCAGCTCATTCTGCGTAACCATGCGGCCCCGCCGTTCTGCCGGAGACATTTCGGCCAGATATGCCGGCACCGTCACCGAAGCACCACCAACGGCAAGACCAAGCACGAAACGGCAGCCAATCAGGATTTCAGCCGTTGGTGAAAGCGAGCAGCCAATAGCCGCTACAAAGAATATACATGCCAGGGTCAACAGCATCTTGCGCCGTCCACGAGCATCCGAGATACGTCCGCCAAGGAATGAACCGATGGCAGCTCCGAATAACAGTCCGCTGGCAACCAGGCCTTCCAGAAACGGAGTAAGGTTCAGCTGATCCGGCCGTGCCATAAACGCGAGTGCGCCGTTGACCACGCCGGTATCATAACCGAACAGCAGTCCTCCAAAGGTCGATATGATCGTAACCTTTTTCAGGAATTGTTTAGGTGTAGCTTGTCCCATGAATATTTCCCCCTCAATGTTCTGACGCAGACAGCGTCATGTAAAATATTAACACGGATTTTCTGTTCTTGGTATTGTTTTAACATTAATTACAAAAATTCATATAATTTTTTTTAGAAAATATCGGCTGAACTAGTATTTTCTGCCGTTTTTCTTTCGCATCATTGCTATCCCCCGGGTATACTATTATTATAATTGGCGAAAAGACAGAATTCTTGCTTTTTTCTGCTTGCTTTTTGATAAAAATCCCTGGGTTTTCTTCTGTTTTTTATACTTTTTTGCACACTTCATCAATATTTTGAGTATTTTTACCAAAAATAACCTATGAAATACGATAATAAATTACAGTTTGTCGAGATGTTTATGATTCGATGAGGTTGACGCCGCCGAGGCAGAGGGCGTCCAGCATTCCGCGGAACCAACCTGCTAAAAAAATATTTGGCCCCTTAATTCATCATCGAAAAAGGCTTAAACGCGCTGCGCTTGGACGACAGTCTTTTCCGAGGGATGGGTCGGCCAAATATTTTTTCTTCACGCAGAACGCTAACGC
>CAZTAP010000208.1:0-4222 GCA_964611665.1 uncultured Selenomonadaceae bacterium
TTCGCAAAGTAAAAATGTTTCACGTGAAACATTTTCGGGGACGGTTCTATTTTGCAGCAAAATAGAACCGTCCCCTTTTGTTCGTTTTTTCTTTCTATCTTTCCTGCGCAAGAATCGAGCGAATCACGCCCATGCTCATCCCGGTAAGCTGTGCAAGCTGCCTTAAGTTCACATATTTTTTGTGGAGCAGTACAATCGTACTTCGTTTTTCCTCTATGGGTTTGCGCTGGAATTCGATAAGATTCTGGCAGCCGGATACCATCTGCAGGAGTTCCATGGCTTCCTGATCAGTCATACGATGCTGCATTTCAATCTCAGCTGGATCAGGACCAATGCATCCTTCGGGCTGCAGCAGTTCCTCCCGCCCGCCAAGAACAGGCAGAACATCATCCAACTCACACAGACCCAGCCCGGTTTTTCCGGACAGGTATTCCTGCAGACTGCTGTAGGAATAGGCCTCAGCCCTCTCACACAGACCTGCCTTGACCGGATTTTCATGAATATAATGAAAGGTCCGGATAAAATACATTTCTTCATCAACCGGCAGACTCCGATAGCGTTCCTGAAACAGAGGGCCAATGCGTCCGTATTTTTTGTTATAGTGATAAACAAAACTGCACGATATTCGCTTCATAACGACCGCAAGCTCCTCCGTATTTTCCAGAAGCAAAAAATGCATATGATTCCCCATCAGACAATATGCATAAAGCAGACATCGCTTTTCTCTGACATTTTTCCCTAATGCATACAAGAGCATCTGATAATCCTCATCATCCTGAAAAATCTGCTGACGGTTCACACCTCTCAGCATTACATGATAGATTCCTGTCAAGCCTTTGACTCTCCTTTGTCTGGGCATAGTCGTCCCTCCATCATTCAAATTCAGCTGCAATATTCTATTCTTCTGCTTTTCTAATTCGCAATAGAAAGATAATCTCCTGCCGACTTAAGGACTAAATCAAGTCCCGAAAATGTTTCACGTGAAACATTTTCGGGGACGGTTCTGTTTTTCAACAAAACAGAACCGTCCCCTTTTGTTCCCTTTTGTTCCCCTTTATTTGACAATTCATCACAGCAAAAAGCCCCCGCAGATGCGAGGGCCTGAAATGTTATAGAATTAGGATTTCTTACCGGTACGGTACATGGAAATCTTTTCGTCATTATCGTTGATGCTCCATACACCGCAAGGGCAGGTACCAGCACAGATGCCGCAGCCAATGCAGCGATCCGGATCAGATACATACTCCCAGCTGCCGTCTTCCTTCTCAATGCGGCTGATGGCCTGCTCCGGGCAGGATTCAAGACACATCTTGCAGTCACGGCAGGTGCCGCAGCTGACGCAGCGATTATGATCGTCGCTTGGCTCAGGCAGATTGCAATGATGGCATTTCTCGAAATAGGCACGGGAAATCCGGTCTGCCGGAATCTCTTTCTTTTCCGGGAACGGCGTGATTTCTTTGCCCAGCACGTATTCATCGGCATAGTGCGCTGCCTTGATGGCATCACCGATTGCATCCGTCAGACGGCCTGGCTTGATGACATCGCCCGCAGCGAATACGCCCGGCAGGATGCTCTTATCCGCTCCTGGTACAAGCCAGGTATCACGGAACTTCTTGATGGATGGATCAGCTGGCAGATAATCGAGGATTGGCGCTTCACCAATGGAAACGATGACCTGATCCGCCGGGATAAAACGCCCGTCGTCTGCATAAATTCCTTCATCGGTAATCTTTGTGGTCATAAACGGCCATACGAGTCTGCCGCCGAGATCTTCTACATGCTTGATTTCCTTTTTGAAGGCAGCCGGCTTCTGGACATCGATGGCAACAACGCTCTCTGCGCCCATTTCATAAGCGCCGACAACAGTATCCATACCGGAGTTGCCGCAGCCGATGACTACGACATGCTTGCCGACCGGCGGCTTCTGTCCGAGATTGACTTTCTTGAGGAAGTCACAGCCCATGGTGAGCTTTTCTTTGCCTTCCCAGTTGAAGAAACGGGATTTATGTCCGCCAGTTGCAACGATGACTGCATCATTGTCCTTGCGGATCGCAGCAAATTTATCCTGATCAACCTTGCAGGACGTAACGAATTTCACGCCCATATCCTGGATGCGTTTGAGCTCTGTTTCCAACAGCTCATGCGGCAGACGGCCGCGCGGGATGACCTGTTCGAGCTTGCCGCCGATGTTTTCCGCATCATCATAGACTGTTACCTCATGACCCTTGCGTGCAAGCTGCCATGCTGCGGAAAGGCCTGCAACACCGCCGCCGATGATACCGATCTTCCTGCCGGTCTTCGTCTTCGGAGGTTCCGCCTTGGTATAAACAGACTGGAAGCCCAGAGGGCCAATCTGAACGGCTTCATCGATCTTGCCGCGTGTACATCCCTCCATACAAGGATTTGGGCACACAGAGCCGCACACAGAGCCTGGGAACGGCGTATATTCGAGCACGAGCTTGTAGGCTTCTTCCACTTTGCCCTGGCGCAGAAGGTCATAGCGGCGCTGTGTCGGAATGCCCGTCGGGCAATGGAATTCGCATGGTGCAGCGAACTTCGCGTTATCCCAGCTCGGTACACGCAGGCGGTAAAGTCCTGTATTGATCATATTCTTTACTTCGAAATCATCGACGGCAACATCGCTGAAAATACCGCCCTTGACCCAGTCCTGCAGACGATAAGCCTTGAGGTCATGCGCCGGTGCCGGCTTTTTCTCTTCAAACGTCAGCGGACGAAGCTTTTTCCACTGGCTCCAGTCCGAAAGCTCGGCTTCGAGCTCAGGCTTGTCAACTGCCGACAGGAAACCGCTCATGCCGCCCTTGAGGAAAGCAATATCCGCTTCATCGAGCGCAAGGCATTTGATATCTGCCGGATAGGTGTGGATTGGTCCGCGTACATAGACAACGCCGCCAACCATGCCTACACAGGCACGTTCACCGAGTACGGACTCAAACTCCTCGCTGTCATAGCCGCAGACAACGGCCTTGCCGCCGCCCATGAACTCAAAGGAGAAACTGCCGACGTTCTTGAGAATCCAAAGCTCCGGCTCCTCATAGAGCGGGTCATGCTTCATCAAAGAACCGGTACGCGTACCGCCGCGTCCGCCAATGTAGATCTTGCCGCCGGAGGAGCAATGGCCTGCTGTATCGCCGGCATCGCCCTTGACCGTGATAAGACCGCCGGAATTCAGCCAGCCTACATCAGCCGAAGTGGATTCATCAACGATGATTTCCGTACCCGGCAGACACATCGAGCCTACACGCTGACCAGCATTAGTTACATGGAAATGAAGGGTCTTGCCCTCCGGGCTCCAGAGCGGACCGCCAATATCATGCTGGCCGGAAGCCGCTATCTCAAATTCAGTTTCCCCATTCTGCACTGCCTCGCCGATTGCGAGCAGCAGATCCTGGGTGGACATGCGGTCATGTCCTTTTAACGTTTCTATCTTAAACATAATTCTGCTCCTCCTCAATTAGCATACATACTGAATACCGAGCTTGTCGGCAATGGCCTTATCCGTCGATACGAGCGCATCACTGCGGCCGACCGGAAGCGAGCTGTTGCCGATTGGCGCCATGAGTTTTTTGAGCTCTTTATCAAAGGTAAGTACATAATCGACGATTTTCTGGGCACCGCGATCGATATCGAGGCGCTTCACAAGACGCGGATCCTGCGTGCAGATACCCGTCGGGCATTTGCCTGTATTGCAGGAGTTGCAGCGTCCCTGCTCGTTTCCTACGCAGCCGAGGAGCTGAATCAAAAGCTTGCCGACAAATACACCATTTGCACCAAGGCAGATCATCTTGAACGCATCCGCTGCCGCATTGCCGGTCATGCCGATACCGCCGCCGCCATAAAGCGGGATCTGGCCCTGCAGGCCCTGTTTGACCGCCGCAAGATAGCAGTCACGCACCTTGGAGACAACCGGATGACCCGTATGGTCAAGGGAAACCTCGTTCGCAGCGCCTGTGCCGCCCTGGATGCCATCGATGAAGAAGCCGCCGCAGATCTTGTACGGATCACGCAGAAGATTGTTGTAAACGGATACAGACGTTGCCGATGCAGCACACTTGATAGCAACCGGAACGCGGAAGCCGAAAGCTGCATTCAGCGAAAGATGCATCTTCTGTACAGATTCCTCAATGGAATAGAGTCCCTGATGGTTTGGAGGCGAAGCGAGCGTAGCCTTTGGTACGCCACGGATGGCCTGGACATGCTCAGC
>CAZTAP010000209.1:0-4191 GCA_964611665.1 uncultured Selenomonadaceae bacterium
TAATGGAAAAGAAAATCAGATTGCATAAAAGTTTACGAGCTTCGCATCGAAGATTCCATCGATTGCCGTAACCTTCTTGAGCACATCTGCCGGAATATCATTATCAATGGTCAGGACCATGATATTCGTACCTTCCACATCTGTCTTGCCGACCTGCATACCGGAAATATTGATGCCGGCAGTTCCCATGATCGAGCCAACCGTACCGATGACCCCCGGACGATTGATGTGCGGGCAGATGAGGATACGGGCATGCGGATCAACATCGACGCGGAATCCGTTGATGCGGACAATGCGGCCTTCTTCACCGAAGAGGGTTCCCTGGACCATGACTTCTTTATTCGCGGTCTTTGCACGTACTGTAATCAGATTGGCAAATCCGTTCGCTTCCTTATTCTTGACCTCTTTGACCTTGATGTTGCGATCCTTGGCAAGGCCAGGAGCATTGACATAGTTGACGTTGTTCTCCAGCACCGGATTCAGCATGCCCTTGATTACACCAGTCGTAACCATCTGCGTGCTTACATCCGTGATTTCACCATCGTACTCAACCTCAAGGTTCGTAATTGCACCTTCAGCCAGCGAGCATACCGTGCAGCCAAGACGCTCTGCAAGGTCCAGATAAGGACGAATGACATTCATGACCTGTGCCGATACCGGCGCCATGTTGACAGCCGTTGCTACCGGTTCACCATGAAGTGCTGCCTTGATGCCCTGTGCTACATCCACAGCTACGCCGATCTGTGCTTCTACCGTAGATGCACCAAGATGCGGTGTAAGCACTACACCCGGCAGCCCGATGAGCGGATGATCTGCCGCGACCGGCTCACTCGTATAAACATCGATGGCTGCGCCTGCTACAGTACCGGCCTTGACTGCATCCGCAAGATCCTGTTCATCAATGATGCCGCCGCGTGCACAGTTGATGAGGCGCACGCCCTTTTTCATCTTCTTCATGTTATCCTTGTTCAGCATGCCCTTTGTTTCCGGTGTAAGCGGCATATGAACCGTGATGAAATCAGATTTTTCGATGACTTCATCCAGCGTTCCGACCTCGACGCCCATAGCCTTCGCACGTTCTTCATTAATATAAGGATCATAACCGATAACCTTCATATCAAAGGCCAGCGCACGCTTTGCCACGCCGCTGCCGATCCGCCCCATGCCTACGACACCAAGCGTCTTGCCGCGCAGCTCGACGCCCACATATTTTTTACGGTTCCATTCGCCCTTCTGCATCGTCTCATTGGCAATTGGAATATTGCGGGACATTGCAAGCATCATGGCCATGGTGTGCTCTGTCGCTGCAATCGTATTGCCGCCTGGGGAGTTGATGACGATGATACCACGGGCCGTAGCTGCCGGAATATCGATATTATCTACGCCAACGCCTGCACGGCCGATGATCTTAAGATTCTTTGCACGCTCGATGACTTCCTTCGTAACCTTTGAAGCCGAGCGGACAATCATTGCGTCAAACTCAGGAATAATCTCCAGCAGCTCCTCAGCCGGCAGTTTATCCTTTACAACGACCTCAAAGTCTGAAGCCAAAATATCAATACCCTTCTGGGATACACCATCTGCAACTAAAACCTTCATTGAAATCTCTCCTCTTTGTTCTGTAATGGACTTCCTGCACAAGAACTGCATATCCTATCGGAATATCAAAAAAGCCCCGCCCCTGTAATTGGGGCGAAGCTTTGTATTCTCCGCGGTACCACCCAAGTTATGCCGAAGCATCAACTTAAATCGTGCTGTATCGGGCACTGCCGTCCGGCTCATCACCGGCCGCTTCAAGGCGGAACAACACAGCATCTCTTATCAGCTCACACCAGCCGCTGACTCTCTGGAAAGAAAATCCTATCTGCTTCCTCTGCATCGCGTTTTTTCTGTCGTATTTTTGTGCATATGCCCATTATATTTTATCCGTCATAAAACGTCAAGTGTATTTTACAAAAAAACATTTTTTATTTTTTGCTTGACGTTTCATGATTTTTGGCGTTAGAATATAACACAAATACAACTACAAGTGGTCCGCAGGCGACAGACCTGCATTATTTTGCCCATAAATTTTTAGGAGGTTTTACCCGTGGAAGCAAATCGTATTTATAATTTCAACCCAGGCCCGGCTACACTGCCGTTAGATGTTCTGAAGGAAGCTCAGGCGGAATTCCTGAATTTCCATGATTCCGGCATGTCCATCCTCGAAATCAGCCATCGTGCCAAGGCTTATGATGAAGTCCATAACCAGGCCAAGGCAGATATCAAAGAGCTCATGGGACTTGGCGACGACTATGACGTACTTTTCGTGCAGGGCGGCGCAAGCATGCAGTTCACGATGGTTCCACAGAACTTCGCCGTTGATGGCAAAATCGGCAACTATTCCTTATCCGGCAGTTTTGCTTCCAAGGCCTATAAAGAAGCTGAACTTCTTGGTGTCGGCCATATAGCAGCTTCCAGCAAAGAACAGGATTTCCGCCATATCCCGACGCAGGATGAAATCAAGCTCAGCGATAATGCTGCCTATCTGCATCTCTGCTATAACAATACCATCTATGGTACAGAGTATCATTACATTCCAGAAACCGGCAATGTACCGCTTATCGCGGACATGTCTTCCGACATGCTTTCCCGTCCGCTGGATTTCTCGAAATTCAGCCTGATCTATGCAGGCGTCCAGAAGAATCTCGGACCTGCAGGTGTCTGCCTCGTTGTGGCCAAAAAGTCCTTTATCGAAAAAAGCCCGGCAGCTGTACCGACGATGCTGCGCTATGATACGTACTACAAGAAAAATTCACTCTACAATACACCACCGGCGTTCTGCATCTACATGGTCGGCAAAGTTGCTGCCTGGATCAAGGCACAGGGCGGTCTTTCCGTTATGGCGGAGCGCAATGCCAAAAAAGCAAAGATCGTTTACGAAGCAATCGACAACAGCAATGGCTTCTATCGCGGCCATGCAGATCAGGACAGCCGTTCCTTCATGAATGTAACCTTCCGTCTGCCAAGCGAAGAGCTTGAAAAGAAATTCGTGGCGGAAGCGCTTGAGCACGAGCTCAGCGGCGTCAAAGGCCATCGTTCCGTCGGCGGTATGCGTGCTTCGATCTACAATGCCATGCCTTATGCAGGCTGCGAAGCTCTTGTTGACTTCATGGAGAAATTCCGCAAAGCCAATGCCTGATTTTTGATGATTGATTTTCGAACCGCTGCACAGGCAGCGGTTCTTTTTCTTTCATATGAAATATTTCTCTTTCATATTTTTTGCTATTATGCTATAATTTTGATAGCATAAGAAAAAGAAATTATCTATAGCAAAGGATGAAGTTATATGCATATGCGTCATACGAAGCTTCTGAATATCGTCAATAATAAAAAACGCGTCGCTGTCACTGAGCTTGCAGAAGATCTCGACGTCTCCGAGGTCACAATCCGCAAAGACCTCAGTACACTGGAGCGCATGGGCCTTTTGCGCCGTGAGCATGGTTATGCTGCGATGACTTCAAGCGACGACATCGGCAATCATCTTTCCTTTAACTATGAAGTCAAACGCAAAATTGCCCTGCATGCAGCTGAATCCGTGCACAACGGCGAGACGGTCATGATTGAATCCGGCTCCTGCTGCACATTGCTGGCCGAAGAGCTCGCTGCCAATCGGCGCGATGTCACGATCATTACGAACTCGGCCTTCATCGCCGCTTTTGTCCGCAAGGAGGCCAATGCCCATGTCATTCTGCTCGGCGGTGAATACCAGAACGAATCTCAGGTCATGGTTGGACCAATGGTCAAGAAATGCGTGCAGGATTTCTATGTCGACAAGATTTTCGTCGGTACGGACGGGTTCAACAAAAACGGCTTCATGGGAAATAACCTCATGCGGGCTGAAGCAATCCGCAGCATGGCAGAGAATGCCAAGCGCATCATTGTACTCACAGAGGCTGCGAAATTCACACAAACCGGTGTTGTTTCGCTTTTTCCACTCGAAAATATCGATGCAGTCTATACGGATGAAGATGTTCCGCCAGAGGCTTTGCAGCTTCTGCATGCCAAAAACGTACATATCCATACGGTAGAGGATGATGAGCTCCGTTAAGAAGGGTAAACAAAAAACAGGACCAGATGGTCCTGTTTTTTGTTTACCCAGTTATTCTGCAGTTCCCGTGGAAAGCTGGATATCCGATTCGAACATCCGGT
>CAZTAP010000210.1:0-4186 GCA_964611665.1 uncultured Selenomonadaceae bacterium
CAAAGATGCAGAGCCTCTCGAAGTTTTTTGTTTTTGAGCACTCGCCATAAGCTATAGAGCCCAGCCGCCGGGGCAGAGAGCATCCATAAATGGAGCGTTGACGTTCCGCGTGAAGAAAAAATATTTGGCCGACCCTTTCCTCGGAAAAGACTGTCGTCCAAGCGCAGCGCGTTTAAGCCTTTTTCGATGATGAATTAAAGGGCCAAATATTTTTTTAGCGGGTTGTCTCCGCGGAATGTTGGATGCCCTCTGGCTCGGCGGCGTCAACCTCATCGAAAAACAAACTCCCCGCTAAACAGTGATTTATTTATGAAACTCTCTCCATATATTATACCCATAATAAACAAGAAAAGAAAAACATCATTTATTGCTTTTCTAAATGGCTCGTTATCAATAATACGAATTTTACAAAACATTCGAAACGTTGTTTAATAAAGTATGAGGAAAAATCAAACAAACACATAGAATAGATAAGGAGCGATAGCGATGGAAATTCAAAAGGCAGCCCTTGCCGGTACACTGGAATCCAGTGATGCGCAGATCAGCGTTGAGCCATTTGCCAAAGGCATCGAGCTCAGCATTGAGAGCAGTGTAATGAACCAGTATGGACGCCAGATCAAGGCGACGGTACTGGAAAAATTGAAGGAACTCGGCGTGGAGAATGGCCGGGTTACCGTCATCGATAAGGGTGCACTGGACTGTACGCTCAAGGCTCGTGTAGAATGTGCGGTGTTCCGCAGCATGGGTATCTCAGATAAAAATATTCCCTGGGGAGGCGTTGTAAAATGATTCCACGTCCAAGACCAGAAAGATTCCGCCTGCGCCGCACGATGATGTTCATGAATGCGCAGAAACCGGGACTCATCAAGGATGCTTATATTTATGGTGTTGACAGCATCATGCTCGATCTCGAGGATGCTGTTGCAGAAAATCAGAAGGATGCGGCGCGGTTCTCTTTGTATCATGCATTGAAAACCATTGACTATGGAGATACTGAGGTCATCGTGCGCATCAACGGGCTCGATACACCGCACTGGCAGGAAGATATCCGCTGCGTGGTCGCTGGCGGTGCAGACGGCATCCGTATTGCGAAATGCGAAAGTGCCCAGGATGTCAGGACGGTAGAAGAGCATGTCATTGCGGCAGAAAAGGAATTCGGCGTCGAAGAAGGCCGCACCTTGCTCATGGCTGCACTGGAGAGCCCGAAGGGCATCCTGAATGCCTATGAGATCTGCGCAGCCTCGGACCGCATGTTTGGCGTAGCCATTTCCGGCGGTGATTTCCGCAAGAGCATGCATGTCCAGATGATTCCGGGCGGCATCGAGATCAACACGGCACGCAGCCTCATGCTGCTCGCAGCACGCGCTGCCGGTGTACAGTGCTTTGATACGATGTATCCGCATCTCAATGATAAAGAAGGCTTTGAAGC
The DNA here is from genome assembly GCA_964611665.1 of uncultured Selenomonadaceae bacterium. GTDB lineage: Bacteria > Bacillota > Negativicutes > Selenomonadales > Selenomonadaceae > CAZTAP01. The sequence goes on from CAZTAP010000210.1 coordinate 1,430, forward strand.
TGAGGTCCGTCAGAACCATGAGATGGGCTTTGATGGCAAGAGCCTCATCAATCCGCGTCAGATTCGCTATGTCCACGAGACCTTTGCACCGACACCGAAGGAAATCGCCAATGCCGAAAAGCTCGTGCGTGCTTACCATGAGCATGCCAAGAGCGGTGTAGGCGTATTCACGGTTGATGGCAAAATGGTCGATATCCCGTTTGCCCAGGATGCTGAGCGTGTCATTGCGCTCGCCAAGGCTTGCGGCGTATATCATGGCGATTTATGATGAGGAGTGTGAAGAGAGAATGAAAAATGCAGTAAATAGAGAGATACCGGATGAACTGCTCAAGGCGGGAAAAGAAGTCTATCAGGGCAAGTTCCATCTGGACGGCAAACCCTTTAAAAAGGCTGGCCCGACCGTGCGCCGTGCAGAAAAGCCGGTTGCGGACAAGCTTTGCAAGACCATTCGTGAAGCCTGCGAGAAATGCGGTGCGCACGATGGCATGACTGTTGCTTTCCATCATGCTCTGCGCAATGGCGACTATGTGACGAGCATGGTCATGAAGGTGCTCGTTGAGGATATGGGGCTCAAGGACCTTACGGTTGCTACGACTTCGCTGGGCAGTGCGCAGGACCTTCTCGCAGACTATATCGAAGAAGGACGGATTATCGGCATTCAGACCTCCGGCGTACGCGGCCGGATCGGTGAGGTCATTTCGGCGGGCAAGCTGAAGACTCCGGCAATCATCCGCAGCCATGGCGGACGTCCGCGGGCTATCGAGATGGGCGAGCTGCATGTGGACATTGCGTTCACCGCGGCATCGACCTCGGACTACTGCGGCAATGCCAGGGGAACAGGCGGCAAGAACAACTGCGGCGCCATGGGCTATGCGGTTGCGGATTCGCACTATGCCGATCATGTGGTCGTTGTAACGGATACGCTCGCAGACTATCCGAATATACCCGCACCGATTGACTGCATCGATGTGGACTGCGTTGTCGTTGTCGATGAAATCGGTGATCCTTCCAAAATCGGCACAAAGGAAGCGCGCATGACAGAAGACCCGCGTGACCTCATGATGGCCGAGAATTGTGCGCGCATCATTGCTTCCACGCCGTACTTCAAGGACGGTTTCTCCTTCCAGACGGGTGTCGGCGGACCATCGCTGGCCGTCAACCGCTTCCTCGAATCCTATATGGTCGAGAAGGATATCAAAATGGGCTTTGCATTGGGCGGCATGTGTGCGAATATCTGTCAGCTGCAGGATAAAGGACTGGTCGGCAAGATTCTTGATACACAGGATTTCGATACCGTTGCCATCCAGCATCTCGCGGATCATCCGGACAAGCATTTCGAGATTTCCACGAGCGAATATGCGAGTGCGGCCAACAAGGGCGCCTATGTGAACCATCTCGATTTCGTCGTGCTCGGTGCGCTTGAAATCGATACGAAGTTCAACGTCAACGTGCTCACGGGCTCGGATGGCGTACTGCGCGGAGCGCCGGGCGGACATCCGGATACGGCAGAGGGCAGCAAGTGCTGCATCATCGTTACGCCGCTCATCCGCGGCCGCATGGCAACGGTCTGCAAGGATGTCGTGACGGTCACGACGCCGGGGGACTGTGTCGATGTGCTCGTTACGGACTATGGCATTGCCGTGAATCCGCTCCGTAAGGACCTCATCGCGTGCCTGGACAAGGCAGGGATTGAGCATGTGAGCATCGAATCCTTACAGGAAAAGGCCTACAGCCTGGTTGGCACACCGGATGATCTTCAATGGGAAAATAAGGTCATCGCTGTGCTCGAGGCGAGAGATGGCACGATTCTCGATGTCGTGCGCAAGATTAAGCCAGTAGAGCTTTGATTTAGAAATAAAGGGCTTGCCGTATTGTTGTACGGCAGGCCTTTTTTTAGGAGAGAGAAGAGATGCAAAAAAGGATGATTGACCGCATCGGTGCCTGTGCGGTGGAGGCTATGCTTTATGAGGTGTCAGCTACACCAAAGCCGGGACTGGTCGACCGTGCGAACAATGGCGCACATCATGATATGGATTTTTTTACCTTTATGTCATCGGCGGCGGCGCTGCGCGGCAGCTTCGATGCTTTTGCACGGATCGGCGTGCAGCATCAGGCAGGGCCGCTGCATGAGATGCTGCCTGCATTGCAGCAGGCAGGCCGGACGGCTGAGCAGCAGATGTTTGCGCTTACGCAGGGCGTCAATACGCACAAGGGCATGATCTTCAGTCTGGGCATGCTTGCAGGTGCAGCGGGCCGTCTGGCTGCGCAGGGGGAGACCCTGACCGCAGAGAAGCTCTGCCGGAGCGTGGCCGCGCTTTGCACAGGCATCACGGCTGCGGCCTATGCGGGAATCCGGGAGCAGGGGCAACTGACCAAGGGAGAGGCCATGTATCTCAAATACGGCGTGACGGGCGTGCGCGGCGAGGTGGAGAACGGCTTTCCCACCGTGCGCCGCGCCGGTCTGCCGGTCTGCCGTGAGCTCCGTGAGAAAGGTCTTGCAATCAATGATGTGCTTGTCGGCACGCTCATTGCGCTTATCGCGGAGAATCAGGATACGAATATTCTCGGGCGTCATGATCTGGAAACCTTGCAGGCCGTGCAGCAGGCGGCCAAAGACGTACTGGCGCTGGGCAGTGTAGGCACAGAGGCCGGCCGCAGGGCAATCCGCAGCATGGATGAGGAGTTCATCAAGGGCTATATCAGCCCCGGCGGCTCCGCCGATCTTGTGGCGGTCACGCATTTTCTTTATGAGATGGA
>CAZTAP010000211.1:0-4145 GCA_964611665.1 uncultured Selenomonadaceae bacterium
CCTCCTTGCAAAGCAAACACATTCTTCATTCCGTAAGCGTTGTCGACAAAAGCTGTGTCACTACGGAAGAAGAGGAAAACCCATCCTTCATCAAACCGGACCATTTGGAATTATAGGTAAAATTTCCTGTCGTATAATCCTCCATCTCAATGCGGTCTGCAACGATACAGCCATGCATGTTGATTTTGCCATTCGTAGAAAGGCTGATCTCATCCGTCACCTCGACCGCCTTATTGGGGTTCATGAATTTGATATCCCCATAAGGCGCATACAATACGCCCTCGAACGTATGCACATCACTGCTCGTATTGATGAGCTTGATGGAACTCTGCGCTTTTTTCGACTTATTCAGAACGATATTGTCTGAGTCACCCGCATTGATTACCGACAAAGCATCGTCTGATGGCGCATAAATGACCACAAGATTATTATTGCTGTTTTCATTCGATACATCCAGACAGATGGAGTCACCCGCATCAATAACCACATAGGTCAATTGTGTAAGCTGGCTGCTAATAGTCAGCAAGTTACTGTAATGTTCAAGATATAATGTTTTTCCATTATACTGCGAAATATCAATATTAGTTGTAGGATTTTTTCCCTGTAATTCAGCCTTCGTATAATACGTGCCATCTGCAATTGCTGCTGTACGCAAGGAATTAACCTGATTTTGTGTTTCCGTCGGATACAGCAATGTCCCTTTATCATAAATCAACGGTGTCGTTTCAAAGGTTCCATCATTATTTGTCTGATAGATCAATCCATTCTGACTGCCAATATTCATCTGAGGACTGTAGTCCTTCATTCCATTATCAGAATAAGCAACATTGCCATAAAAAATATGATTTGCTACTGTATTGCCACTCGCACTGTCCGTGCCGGTCTGATCAACGCTGATTTTCGTGCTGAATGTCATCAACCGCTCAAACAAGCCCTGTTTATAGGTATAGGCAGCCGCCGCATTTGCCGTAACTTCCATTTGTTGAAAATTAAATAGCTTCAAAAAATGCATTGGCACTGTCTCCGACAATCCCACTCCATACATATTGACAGAATCTTTCAAGGTATGCGTAACAGAGTCTATTGCTGTATCATTATTTTCAGCTGCATAAGCATCTGCCGTCGTATTCGCCGCTGTCTGATTCTTGGTCACTGCATACTGACTGACACCGGCTAACGCAGCTGCATCCGCTGCGTTTTGCAGCTGAGCTTTATGTTTATAGGCATTGCCAAAATCAACGGTAAGTCCTACTGCTCCCAGCAGTACAGGCATAGTCAGTGCTGTACAAATAGCAATGACACCCTTCTGGGGAAAAAACTTCATCATACAGTTTTTCTTTCTCCTTTATCATAAACACAATTTAGCATCTTAGCTAGTTCATATTAAGTATTATATAGGAGAATAATCTAATAATCAACTACTTTTAGTACTTATGTCTCGATTTTAAATTTCATTCTTTCTTTAAATCCAAGAGTTTCAATGGTACCTGCTGAAACCTCCAGCACAGCCCATGCGCTCAAACAAAAACTGAAGCCTGTCCAGGGCCGCAGGTTCCGTACAAGTTTGAGAATACGATAATCACGATCAAGATAGATGACATCGATTGGGAATCTCATGAAGCACATATGGACGCTGCTGCAGGGAGCAATAAGCAGCGCCTGCTGCCCGGCCAGTCTTTTGCGCCCCATCAGGCCGCAAAAACGGGTCCAGAAGCTTTGCGCCCGCTCTATATACAAAAAAGACTCGTCTGCACAGGACAATTCATTCATCAAGATAAATTTTTCCGTAGAAACCCCTTCTTACTTTACATATGAAAATTCTTCATCAGGGACAAGCCTGCCGGCAAAAGGACCACGATAAATAATGCCGGAAAAATAAAGATGATCAACGGAAAAAGCATTTTTATCGGCGCCTTCAGTGCCTCTGCCTTCACATACTGCCTGCGGCGCTCCCGCATATTATCCGCCTGATTCACAAGCGTCGTACTCAGATTCGAGCCAAGCTTTTCCGACTGGATAACCGATGTGGTAAAAAGATAAACCTCCTCAATATCACAGCGCTTCGCCAGATTCTTCAGCGCAATACGCCGCGCCATGCCCATACGCACATCACTAAGCATTTTCTTGCATTCTTCAATAAAAGGACCATTCATACGCGTTACAATATTCGCAATCGAGCCATCAAAAGACAAGCCAGCCTGTACACTTACACAAAGCAAGTCCAGGATTTCCGGCAATTCCCGCTGAATGGCCTTAGCCCGGCGCTGAATCAGGGAATCCAGAAAGATCAACGGTGCACCTGCACCAAATAACACACCAACCAGCATGATTGCGATACGCCGTGTCATCTGCATCTGTGAATTCCAGAGCAGAAAGGCCACCAATGCACTGCAGCCAAAAAAAGAAATCATCCAGCCGGCAACAAAGGAATTGACACTCCAGACATTCTGCTTGCCCGCACGCATAATACGTTTAGCCAGAATATTGCGCAAAGCCTTTGGCGCAAACTGATTTGCAAGATCAGAAAAGGATTTGAATACCGGCACAAAGACACGCTCAGCAAAAGGGATATCCTCCAGTTTCGTCATGCCATCCGATTTCTCCAGGGCCTCACCAAACTGCAGCACGCGTACACGTTCCCGTACCTTGCTCTTTGGCAGGATTTTAGTCATAATGACGAGATAGCACACACAAAAACAACAGATTCCCAAAAACAAGGCAATGAAAAACGCTTTCATCAGAAATCCATCCCTTCCTCATCCGCACGACCTGCAGCATCAAAAAGCCCCATCGGCAAATCCACGCCATTGACCTGGAACTTCTCCATAAAGGTCGGTCTCAGACCGGTTGCCTGGAAATTTCCCAGTGCCTTGCCGTTCTCATCGAAGCCAGTCTGCACATAGCGGAAAAGATCCTGCAAAATGATCGTATTCCCCTCCATATGCTGCACTTCTGTGATATACGTAATCTTTCGGCTGCCATCCCGCACACGGGACTGCTGCACAATAAGGTCAATTGCAGAAGAAATCTGCTCCCGGATTGCCTTGACCGGAAGTTCCATGCCTGCCATGAGCACCATGGTTTCCAGACGGCTCAGGACATCACGCGGACTGTTTGCATGCGCCGTGGTCAGTGAGCCATCATGACCCGTATTCATGGCCTGCAGCATATCAAGTGCCTCACCGGAACGAACCTCACCAACAATGATGCGGTCCGGACGCATACGCAAAGCATTGCGCACAAGGTCACGAATCGTCACAGCTCCGGAACCTTCGATATTTGCCGGACGCGACTCCAGCGTCACCACATGGACCTGCTGCAGACGAAGCTCTGCAGCATCCTCTACCGTAACAATGCGTTCATCTTCAGGGATGAACGTCGATAACACATTCAAGGTTGTCGTCTTACCAGAGCCGGTACCACCAGAAACCAGGATATTGACTCTTGCCTTGACACAGGCCCGCAAAAATACTGCCATATCTTCATTGAGCGTACCAAAGCTCACCAGATTCTCAACCGACAGAGGATTTTTCGTAAACTTTCTTATGGTCATACATGGCCCGACCAAAGATAACGGCGGGATAATAATATTGACACGCGAACCATCCGCCAGACGTGCATCCACCATTGGCGAAGACTCATCGATACGGCGTCCGAGCGGCGTAAGAATCCGTTCGATGATATTCATCAGATGCGTATCATCATGAAACTGTACTTTGGTAAGCTGCAGCTTGCCCATACGCTCAACAAAAATTTTCCTTGGACCGTTGATCATAACCTCTGTGACCGTCTCATCCTTGAGCAGCGGCTCAATCGGTCCAAGTCCCAGGATCTCATCACGCACATCAGCTACGATCTTCGTACGCTCGCTGCGCGGCAAGGCAAAAGGATTCTCATCCAGGATGTTCTGACAATGCTCCGCAATGCGCTCCTCAAGCTCCCGAACCGCCCCCTCATCTGCGGAACCACTCACAAGCATCGGCTGCTCCCCACCGCTCATCTCCTCAATGATCCGGTTATGAAGCTCCAGCTTCAACTGCTGATAGGCATCCTCAGAAGTTTCCGATTTTGAGCCGGCAAAGATTTGTTTTGGTTCGTCAACCTGACCTTCCTTACGCCCCAAACGTGTTAATAACGACATCTGC
>CAZTAP010000212.1:0-1104 GCA_964611665.1 uncultured Selenomonadaceae bacterium
TCGCACCGAAGCCTCTTTTACTCTTGTCACAACAGCCCGCATGGCCATTCCCCCTTATCCTGTATAACGATTGGCAAAACCAAACACCACGCGATAATACGCCTGAGGATCTGCCGATTTGGCTTCTGCATGTGATGCCCCCTTGACCGTAACCTTTTCCTTGACCGGCGCCCCGCATGCATCATAAAGTTCCTGCATCATTTCATAAGGTACCAGTTTATCTGCATCCCCATGGATGAACAGCATCGGCACACGCGTTTTTTGCACAGCCTTTATCGGTGCAGCCGCAGAAAGCGACACACCCGTTTTCCGGCGGCTCATGATATCCATGCAGTCAATCAGGGGAAACGACGGCAAATCAAAAAGATTTTTCAGCTGCATCGCAAACATCTTGTCCGCACTCGTATAACCGCAATCCTCGATGACCGCAGCCAGGTTGTCCGGCATATCCTGCTGCGCCGACGCGAGCATGACCGTAGCAGCCCCCATCGATACCCCATGCAATACAATTTTTGCCTGCGGGTCCTCTGCCGCGATCTTTTCTACCCATTTCTCAATATCCTGGCCTTCCAATGCTCCCATCGTGAGGTATGTTCCTTCACTGTCTCCGGAAGCACGCAGATCTGGTGTAAGCACCTCGTAGCCATGCTCCAGATAGGCTGCAGCATAGTCCCAGGTATTCTGCTGATTGCGGCCATAGCCATGCACGAGAATGACCCAGCGGTGCCCCTCATGCACAGGATGAAAGTGCGTTGCCGTAAGCTTCAGTCCGTCAGCAGAAATCATCTGCCAGTTTTCACTCACTGCCTCCGGCTTTGACGGCAGCTGCACATTCGGATCAAGGATACTCACACACGCAGCCGGCGGTGCCTTCGGATCCTGTGCATTCCCGCGCTTCAGCGCCAGATCGACGAAATAACCACCTGCAAAATACCCTGCCAGACTCACCAACAGAAGCACCACAATCACAAGCGTAATGCCGCTGCTCAAAACAACTTTCTTCAATTCCATCACCTGTATTTCTTCTCTTCCACCACAAAGTAATATTATAACGCCATTGTTCAAGGTTTTCCAGAGGAAAACCTACCGCTTGACGTTTCAACG
>CAZTAP010000212.1:1204-4131 GCA_964611665.1 uncultured Selenomonadaceae bacterium
CCGCTTGACGTTTCAACGTGGCCTTTTTCGTTATAACGCCATTGTTCAAGGTTTTCGCAACACGAAATCATTTTGAATCATGAACAAAGCCATCAAAAAGCCGGGCGCAATGCTGCGCCCGGCTTTTTGACGGCAATAAACTTATTTTCCTGCCTTCATGCGGTTGATTGCACTCACGAGTGCCATGATGGAGGCTGTGATGATATCGGTATCCATACCAGCACCCCAGGTTATCCTGCCGCCTTCACCGGTGATGCCGATATAGGCCATCGCACGTGAGGTCGAGCCGATTTCCAATGCATGCTCACTATAGGTGAGATTGCTGTACGATACACCGAGATTCTTCTGCAGCGCATTGCTCACGGCATCCAGACGACCATTGCCGCGTGCCTTATAGGTAACCTCTTTGCCGTCGATTTCCAGATTGACCTCACCCGACCGGATGCCATCCGGCTCTTTCTTCAAGAGGAAGTCGATGAGTTTGATCGGACTCTCGACATTTACATACTCATCCTGGAAAATCTGATAGATTTCATCCGGCAAAAGTTCCTTATGTTTATGATCCGAAACGCCCTTGACGCAATAGCTGAAGTCCTCACGCATCTTTTTCGGCATCTCAAGGCCGTATTTCTGCTCCATGAGATAGCCTACGCCGCCCTTGCCGGACTGACTGTTGATGCGGATGACATCACCATCGTACTCGCGGCCCACATCATGCGGATCGATATAGAGATAGGGTACAGTCCAGCGGGAAGGATCTTTTTCTTCGCGCCATTTCATGCCCTTGGCAATCGCATCCTGATGCGAGCCGGAGAATGCTGCAAATACCAGCTCACCGGCATAAGGCTGGCGTGCATGGACCTTCATGCGCGTCACGCGCTCATACATCTCAACGAGCTCCGGCATACGCGTAAAATCAAGCTGCGGATCCACGCCGAGCGCGAACATATTCATGGCAATCGTCACGATATCCGCATTGCCTGTACGCTCGCCATTGCCAAAGAGTGTTCCTTCGATACGGTCTGCACCGGCCAGGAGGCCCATCTCTGAGTCTGCTACGCCGCAGCCGCGGTCATTATGCGGATGAAGGGAAAGCACAACATTATCACGGTAGTTGAGGTTCTGGGACATATAGGCAATCTGCATGGCATAGATATGCGGCATGGACATTTCGACGGTAACCGGCAGATTGATGATGGCCTTGCGCTCAGTTGTCGGTTTCCAGACATCAAGCACAGCATTGCAGACTTCCAACGCATACTCCGGCTCTGTACCCGTGAAGCTCTCCGGCGAATACTCGAAGCGATAGTCCGCGCCGGCTTCTTCGGTAAGCTGCTGCAGGAGCTTTGCGCCTTCGACAGCGATCTGTTTGATTTCGTCTTTCGATTTGCGGAATACCTGCTCACGCTGGGCAACCGAAGTGGAATTATAGACATGCACGATGGCATTCTTAACGCCCTTGAGTGCCTCAAAGGTCTTTTTGATGATATGCTCGCGCGCCTGCGTGAGTACCTGAATGGTGACATCATCCGGAATCAGGTCTTCCTCGACAAGACGGCGCAGGAACGTATACTCTGTTTCTGACGCAGCCGGGAAGCCGACTTCGATTTCCTTGAAGCCAATCTTGACCAGCATTTTATAGAACTCGATCTTTTCATCGAGGCTCATCGGTATGATCAGCGACTGATTGCCATCACGCAGATCGACACTGCACCAGGTCGGCGCTTTATCCGGGCATTCCTTTTTGGCCCAGTCCAAATCAATCGTCGGCGGTAAAAAATAACCTTTTCTGTATTTCGTGTAATTCTGCATAGCAAATTCTCCTTTACCCATAGTTGATAAAAATAAAAGCCTTTCATCTCCATAAAGAGACGAAAGACTTTGCTTACGTGTTACCACTCAATTTCATGCCCGAAGACATGCACTCATTCCGGATACAATCATATCCTCCTGTTTTAACGGTCAGTTCCCGGCCCCACCTACACAAACTGTTCAGCGGGCTGCTTCAAGGCGAGTTCCGATTCGCTTCATGACTGCTTCTCACCTTCCAGCAGCTCTCTGAACATCCGGCAAATCCTACTAATCCTCTGCAACGCATTTGACTATTGTTTTTTTCATTGCTCATAGAATACCACATTGAAACACTTTTTGCAAGGTTTTATTTGAAAAATATTGAATTTGTAAACCTATGTGCAGATATTTTAGACAGACTACTCGATTTTCTTTCCTGCAGCCCTGGCTTCACGTGCAGCCTTGGCATTTTCCGCCTGGCGTTTCTTCTTCGCCTTATATTCCTCATAACGGCGCTTGCCATCTGCAAATGCATTCTTCGCCTCATCCGTATCAAGCACCAATGCCGGCACAGACTGCGGGCGCGCGTTGCGATCGAGCGCAACCATGGTGAAATAAGCGGACAATGCACGCTGCGGCTTGCCTTCATGCTCAAGGTCCTCCACTTCTACATTGACCGCAACCTCCATCGAACTATGCCCGACAAAGACGATTTCTGCTGTGCAGACAACAAGGTCGCCGATGAGGATCGGCAGATGGAATTCCAGCTCATCCACACGGGCCGTGACGACATTGGAGCGTGCATAGCGGCGTGCTGCGGCATAAGCTGCCGAGTCCATCATCTTCATGATTTCCCCGCCATGGACGTTGCCATTTGGATTTGCCTGGCTCGGCATCATGACCTCACTGATAACAATTTTATTCTCTCTCATAAATAGAATGCCCCCTAATAGAAAAAGTATATATCACTGTCAGATAATATTTTCCAATCACTATATATTGTATTGTATCATGTTTTTCCATCAGATAACACCAAATTTATTGGAAAAAGAAAGTGAACATTTTCACCTGGATGGTTTCATTTATTATAGAAGAAATGGCATTTATGGTTTGGGAAATTGAATGAATTACAGTTT
>CAZTAP010000213.1:0-4112 GCA_964611665.1 uncultured Selenomonadaceae bacterium
AAATCAACAACTGAGGAGATGTTTTTTTATGGCTAAGATTAAAAAGGTTGTACTTGCTTATTCTGGTGGACTGGACACGTCGGTGATCATTCCATGGCTCAAAGAGAACTATGATGGCTGTGAGGTCATTGCCTGCTGTGCTGATGTAGGACAGGGCGATGAGCTTGATGCCGTACATGACAAGGCGCTTGCTTCCGGTGCTTCCAAGGTTTATATCGAGGACCTCACGAAGGAATTCCTCGAAGAATATGTATGGCCGACGCTCAAGGCTGGTGCAGTTTATGAAGGCAAATACCTGCTCGGCACTTCCTTTGCCCGCCCGATCATTGCAAAGCGTCTTGTTGACATTGCCAAGAAAGAGGGCGCAGATGCGATTGCTCATGGTGCAACAGGCAAGGGCAACGACCAGGTCCGTTTCGAGCTTACCGTCAAGGCACTGGCTCCGAACATCCAGATCATCGCTCCGTGGCGTGAATGGACGCTTGGCTCCCGTGAAGAAGAAATCGAATATGCCAAGAAGCATAATATTCCGATTGCTGCGGAAAACAAGACCTACAGCATGGACCGCAATATCTGGCATCTTTCCCATGAAGGCTCCGATCTTGAGGACCCGTGGAATGCACCGAACAACAGCATGTACCTGATTTCCAAGGCACCGGAAGATGCTCCGGATCAGGCGGAATACGTAACGGTTGACTTCGAAAAGGGCGAGCCGGTTGCTGTGAACGGCGAGAAGCTGGGTGCGGTAGAGCTCATCACGAAGCTCAATGAAATCGGCGCAAAGAACGGCGTCGGCATCACGGATATCTGCGAGAACCGTCTGGTCGGCATGAAGTCCCGCGGTGTGTATGAGAATCCGGGCGGAGCAATCCTCTACTATGCACATCGTGAGCTCGAATATCTCTGCCTCGACCGTGCAACGTTCCACTTTAAGGAAGGCGTGGCAAACCGCTATGCCGAGCTCGTCTATGATGGCATGTGGTTCAGCCAGCTCAGAGAGGCACTCGCTGCTTTCGTTGACAACACGCAGCAGACGGTCACGGGTACGGTCAAGCTCAAGCTCTATAAGGGCAACATCATGAGCGCCGGTGCAAAATCCCCGTATTCCCTCTACAGCCAGGAGTTCGTTACGTTCGAACGCGATAACGTCTACAACCAGGCAGACGCTACGGGCTTCATCAACCTCTTCGGCCTGCCGCTCAAGGTTCGTGCACTCATGCAGGAAAAGGCGGGGAAATAATCATGAGCAAACAGCTTTGGGGCGGAAGATTTTCCAAGACCACGGATGAAATGATCAACGATTTCCAGGCCTCGATTGCTTTCGATAAACGCATGTATCATGAGGATATTGCCGGCAGCATCGCCCATGCGGCGATGCTGGCCAAATGCGGCATTATCACAAAGAAGGATAAGGACGATATCATCGCCGGGCTTAAAGACATCCTGCAGCAGATCGAGAAGGGGGACTTCTCCTTTGATGTCGCGCTGGAGGACATCCATATGAACATCGAAAAGCGTCTGACGGATGCGATCGGTGAGGCGGGCGGACGCCTGCATACGGCACGCAGCCGCAACGATCAGGTAGCGCTCGATACACATATGTATGTGCGCAAGCAGATCGTCGAGGTACAGAAGCTCATCCTCGAGCTGCAGAAGGCCCTGACGGAAACCGCGGAAAAGTACGGCGATGTGATCATGCCGGGCTATACGCATCTGCAGCGCGCGCAGCCGATTCTCTTTGCCCATCATCTCATGGCGTATTTTGCTATGCTGGGGCGTGATTATGCGCGCTTCAGCGGCGCCTATGAGCGTGCGGACATCATGCCGCTGGGCGCTGGTGCGCTTGCCGGCACGACGTTCCCGATTGACCGGGAATTCGTGGCTGCCCAGCTGAACTTCGAACGCATCTACACGAACAGTCTGGATGCGGTGAGCGACCGTGACTATATCATGGAATTCCTGTCCGCAGCCTCCATGCTCATGGTCCATCTCTCCCGGCTCAGTGAAGAGACGATTCTCTGGTGTTCCCGTGAGTTCTCGTTCGTCGAGCTCGATGATGCACACTGCACGGGCTCGAGCATGATGCCGCAGAAGAAGAATCCGGATGTTTCGGAGCTTGTCCGCGGCAAGACGGGCCGCGTGATCGGTCATCTCATGGCGATGCTCACGACGGTCAAGGGACTGCCGCTTGCGTACAACAAGGATCTGCAGGAGGATAAGGAAGGCATCTTCGATGCAATCGATACCATCAAATTCAGCCTTGCTGTCTATGCCGAGCTCCTGCGCGGCATGAAGGTCAACAGGGAGACCATGAAGCGCGCCGTAGCAGAGGACTTTTCCAATGCGACCGATCTGGCGGATTACCTCGTGAAAAAGGGCATGCCGTTCCGTCAGGCTCATGCCGTATCCGGCAAGGCCGTGCATTACTGCATCGAGCAGGGCAAATGGCTGGAGGATATGACGATGGAGGAGTTCAGGGAGCTTTCCGGACTCTTTGACGATGATATCAAGGAAGCCATCCTGCCGGAAACCTGTGTGAAGAACCGCAATTCGCTGGGCGGGACCTCCTATCGTCAGGTTGAACTGCAGCTTAAGGCAGCCAAAGAGCTGATGGCCGCAGAGCAGAAAATGATGACAGCAAAAGCGGAGAAACAAATCCATATAGAATAAAGAAAAGACCGGCAATCGCATGGATTGCCGGTCTTTTTCCTGCTGCTCATCGGCAGTTTTTCTTCATCATGATTTCAAGGATTTCCCTGTCGGTCTGCTGCATGCCATCGGAGGCGAGCCTGCCGAGGTTGGCGATGGAGGCGTCGATATTTTCTTCGACAATGCCATCGCTGGCGGTTACGCGTGTGTTGTCGATGGCCATGAGCACTGCCTTATAGGCGGAAGTCACCGAGGTCGATACCTTCATGGCGCAGCTGTTGGAGGCTCCGTCACAGATCATGCCGGAGACATCGCCAATCATGTTCGCGATGGCCATCGTTACGGCAGGGCAGTCCTTTTTGAGCAGCCAGGCCATGCCGGCTGCAGCGCCCATCGCTGCGGTTGTCACCGCACAGAAGGCGGAGAGCTTCGGCAGCTTGCTGTGGATGTAGATGGCGGTCATATGGGAGAGCATGAGCGCACGGATGAGCGTCTCACGGTCAGCTTTGAGGTATTCGGCGACGACAACGACCGGCATGGTGGCGGTGATGCCCTGGTTGCCGGAGCCGGAGTTGGTCATGGCGGGCAGCGCCGCGCCGCCCATGCGCGCATCGGAGGCGGCGGTCGTGCGCAGGATGACCTGGGTGAACAGGCTGTCCGGCAGGAGTCCTGCCTTGATCTGGCGCTGCATGGTCGCGCCGATATGCAGGCCGAAATCCTTCTGGATGCCCTCGTTCGACAGGCAGAGGTTCAGATTGGCCGCATCATGGATGAAGTCGATTTCCTCCAGGGGAGCATTTGCCGCGAAATCATAGATATCCTGCAGGCAGCAGCCGGCGAGCAGGCTGCGGGCATCATCTCCTGCTTCGTCGTGTGCGGCCGGGGTCTGGCTCTGATCGAGCAGCACCTGGCCATTTTTTTCGAGACGCACGAGATTGGTATGCGTATCGGCGATGGCGGCGAGAGCCCAGTCCCTGCCGCTGAAGACCTTCGCTTCCGCATACAGTACGTTGGCAGCAGAGGCAATGCCCAGCGTTACGCGGTTTTCTGCCAGCAGGCGCTTGCCCTCGGATACCTGCTGCGGTGTAAGGCTGCGCAGGACTTCAAGCGCACCATCCGGGTCGCCGCCCAGTGCGCCGACGGCTGCAGCGATGAGCAGTCCCGTAGTTTCCGTCCCCGGGACGGTCACTCCCATGCCGTTTTTCATGAGATTGGCGGATACACGCGCTTCGATGCGCTCGACCGGGCCGTCGAGCAGGCTGGCAGCCCTGGCTGCGGCCAGAGCCAGAGAGATCGGCTCGGTACAGCCAAGTGCCGGCACGACTTCCTTTTTTACCAGCTGGATGAAATTTTTCCATTGTTTATTTTTTTCCATTGAACTACCCCTTTATCTGCAAAATCTTTTCCTGTGTCCATCATATAAAGACAAAGCGAAAAAAGCAAGGCTTCTGCCGTATTTTTAC
>CAZTAP010000214.1:0-4107 GCA_964611665.1 uncultured Selenomonadaceae bacterium
GAACGGCGTTTCTTCGTCTGTGTCCCAAGCAAACAAACACAGGCAAAATCTTTATATTTTTTCGCATAGATTGCCATTGCTTTACGCTTATCAAGCAGCAAATCATATGCATCGCTGTACTCTTCCCAGCCAATGCGCTTCTTCGTATAAAGCTCCAGCAGGCCTTTATCCGGAGCAAACAGCAAATCATGCACGTACTTCGCACCAGAAAGCTTCGGGACGAAAAACTCCAGGTCCTTCTTCTTCGTAAAGCCGCAAAGCTGCGAAGAATTATTCAGGCGGACATCCAGCACCAAATCAGTTTCTTCCGCAGCAACTCGCTGGAAAAACTCTGCTGCAGTCGTCTCGTATGCACTCAACCGATAAATCTTTTGCAACGTCCAGCCCCCTTCAGCGCACTACATCAGCATATTCCGGATGACGTCTGAACCATGCCTGTGCGTAACTGCAGACAGGAAGTGCTTTCTTCTTCTCCGTCCGAAGCTCCTCAGCCACAGCCTTCATCAGATTACCGGCAATGCCCTGTCCGCGCAGGGAATCATCTACAAAGGTATGTGTAATCTCTACCAATCCATCAGCTGCTTCCGGATACAAAACTTCGGCCAGCAGCAGCTCATCCTCAGACTCCATCCATAACCTGCCCGGTTCATGCAGAATATTCATCACTTCATCCCCCCAAACAGCTTACTTGACCTCTATGGCAGAAACCGGACAACTTTCCTTTGCCTCCTGAGCGGCACTTTCCCCTTCCGGCGTAATCTCCGCATAGCCTTCAGCAAGCCCGTCATCCCCCATGCGAAACGCTTCACCGGCAATCCCGGTACACATACCGCAGCCAATACAAACAGTTTTATCAACATAACCTTTCATCTCGAACATCTCCTTTATCCTTCTGTCTTTACGATAACAGAATTCCAAAGAAAATGCCGTAACATCTGTTACATCGGTTTAATATTTGATTCCCTGCCAGTAAAGCGTTGACGCAACCTCTGCTTCCGGCGGCAGTTCCACATCCTGAAGCGCCCAGCGTTTGAATTCCTCTACGCCCGTACGATCAACGATATAGCCAATATGCTCCTTACCAGCTGGTGCCTGTGGATCGATATATTTTCTGACATATGCATAGGTGTTCAGAATAATCTTCAGGATGCTTTCTTCGTCCACCCATTTGATAAAATCTACACCCATACGTGGATTTTTCTTGCCCGTACGGCCAAAGAGCGTAAGCCGATAAAACTTCTTCTGGCTGCGTGCCCAGGCATGATTGGGACATGCAAGCACACACTCCCCACAGCCAATACATTTCTTCTCATCCCGTACGGGATGGTAATTCTTAAAGCTCAATGCACCTACGGATTTTTTCTGACATTTTTTTACGCAAGCCTGACAGCTGACACAGCGTGATTCGTCAAAAGCCGGCATCGTCATGCCCATAATGCCAAAATCATGCATGCGAATCTTGGCACAATCGTTTGGACAGCCAGTAAGCGCGATTTTTACATGCAGATCATTCGGAAACACAGCCTGCTCAATACGCTGAGCAAATGCTGAAGTATCATAGCAGGCATACGGGCAGACACGATTACCGATACATGCCATGATATTGCGCGTCCCGGAAGCAGGATACCCCGTTCCAGCTTCCGTCTGATTGATGCCAGTCCCTTCAATGATTGGCTGCAGCATGGCATTGACTGCAGGCATATCTTCGTACCGGATGCCAGGGATTTCAAAGCCCTGACGTATGGTCAAATGTACAGTCCCATCACCATAAGCATCCGCAATTTGCTGCACTGCACCAAGATATTTTGCAGCAAGATGCCCTCCGGGGACACGAATCCTGGCTGCACCTAAGCCGCGTTTCTTACTGACACGCCAGGCATTTTTTCTGATTTTTCCTGTATTGATATCCATTGCTGCACCTCCATCAGTCCAAAAGACTGCGCCCTTTCGTATAATTGAATACCGGCCCATCCAAACAAACATACACATCACCAATACGACAATGGCCGCATTTTCCCAGTCCACAGCACATTTTCCGTTCTTGTGAAATCCAGATGTTTTCTTCCATGAAGCCCTTCGCTAAAAGTGCTTTAACAGAAAACCGCATCATGGCTGGTGGACCAACAACAATAGCCTGTGCAGTATCGAGGCGTTCAATGGGAATACCTGGAATGAATGCGGTAACCAGGCCGACACGATGAAGTTCATTTGCCTCACCGGTATCTGTTGTCAAAATCAGGTCAAGCTTGTCTTTCCAGACAGCAAAATCTGGACAAAACAGGATATCCTTTTCTGATTTAAAGCCTGCAATCACCTTGAGCTTTGTTCCTGCTTCCGGATGCTTTACAAAATGCTCAATGACACCGCGCACAGGAGAAACACCCGTACCTCCGGCAACAACAACAAGCTCCTTCCCTTCATAAAGAGAAACATCGAAACCATTGCCGTAGGGTCCCCGCAAAAAAAGACGTCGTCCGGCATATTGTTCAAACACCTCTTGTGTGACCCGGCCTACACGGCGTATGGTAAGATCGATGGTATCTTCGCCAATCCCGCTTACCGAAATCGGTGCCTCGCCAAACTTCGGCAAAGAAACTTCGAAAAACTGTCCGGGTTTGACAGCACCAGAATAGGCCATACGAAAAGTATATTCAATTTCCGTATGTTTAATCACTTCTTTGATTTCCGATGAAAACGGCAAATACTCATTCATTTTCCGCAGCCTCCTTCATTGCCTGCCCCAGACAATTCACTGCCTCTGCAAAGGAGATATACTCCGGACATACAGCATCACAGCGTCCACAGCCCACACACATGTCATAACCAAAACGCTGCCGGAAATCAAGTACCTTATGGAGCACTTTGAACCGCATACGTTCTCCCTGCTGCTTACGATAACTGCCGCCTGCTACATCCGTAAACCCGTCTACCATACAGGAAGACCAGACACGGCGGCGTTCACCAGCCTTGCCATTCTCCGTATAGAAAAGATCCTGCATGGTAAAGCAGGTACATGTCGGACAAACGAAATTGCACCGTCCACAGCCTTCACACCGCTTATCATAGCTTTCCCAGAGTTTGCTTTGTGCGACCTTTGCGGAAAGGTTATCCGGAACCTTGACCTTTACAGGACATTCCCTGACATACGCCGGTTGTACGGGAAGCTGCTGCTTTGCCAGCTTCTGCAGCAGGGGATTCCATTCCTCCGTCTTGCAGTCCAGCAGATAGCCATCATCCGTATAATCTATACTCAAGTCATAATTTTCTGCCTTATTCGTACCCATAGAAACACAGAAACAATGTTCAAATGCTTCACTACAGCCCATGAGAACAAATCTTACCTTTTGGCGCAGGCGCTGATAATAAACATCCTCCGGTCCATTTTCCAAATACATAGCATCCAGACGCTGCACAGCAGACAAATCACAGCTGCGCAAAAAGATAATTGCACCTTTTCTGGGAGCATCTGCTGTTTTTACTTCATTCTCTGTAAAAAAGAACAATGTTTCCATGACGGGCCGCAATATCTCTTTAAAGGAATTTTCTGACCGCTGAGCAAAAACGATTTCCTCAGCATGCCGAACCCTGCCATACCGCACACAAGCTGTATCAGAACAGCGCCCTCCCTGCGCAAACTGTACCGGTGCGTAAATATCATAGTCCTTTGCCCAGGCTTCAAGCAAGCAATCCAGACTATCCCGCTTCAACATAAACCCCATAACATTTCCTCCCCGCTTAAAGTTTGTTACAGAAATAACTTACTATATTTCCAGCTTTTCATATGTTGCCCAGGCAACATTCTGTGATATTTTACACAAAATTTGCAAAAATATGCTAAAAAAAGACCCTGCACACCACTCGGCTTATCGCCTTGCCCCCAGGGTCTCTTCTGTTTTCTATAGACTTATCAAGCTTTGCGCTTTACAGAATACATTTTTTCAGTTTCAGATGGTTTTTCCCACGTTCATAAATCTATACCGTGCGGGTTCCAGGATCTACCAGCCGCACGGTATCAAACAGGCTGGACCAGAGCATTTATGCAATCTAAAGCCGTAACATAAGTTACGGCTTTTGTACAGGATTTCCTGTATAGTGAAGTTAACAAAA
>CAZTAP010000215.1:0-4063 GCA_964611665.1 uncultured Selenomonadaceae bacterium
GTAAGCTTGCCGCCGCCATTCAGCGTATAGGTTTTGCCGCCAAGCGATTTGGCCTGGTCTGTTTCATAATAGATATTGTGTCCATTGCTGTTTATGTTGCTGAAATCTGTCTGCTGATCCTCAAGAGAAGCAACATAGGAATCGGCTGTAAGTGTCCAGGCAGCTTTCTGCGTCAGGCTGATTGCTGCTTTTTGTGCTGCATTGTCCTTGTTCAAGGAACCCGTCCAGCTGGCGCCGTCTTCAAGCTGCAGGGAAATGCTGCTGAGATTATTGGCAAGCACATCGCCCTTGAGCTGCTGGTTTCTTGCACGGAAAGTGAAGTCACCGCCATTGCGTCCTGTTTCGCCCCAGCGGTCACTGGTGACGTTGATCAGGGTGCTGCCATTGGATTCCAGAACGGTGTTTTCCAGATCGGCGATTGCTTTTGTGTTCGTGATGTAGAACATCGGGCCGGAAGAAAGGTTCGTGAGTTTGGAATTCTTCGCCGTAAAGCTTGCTGTGCCTGTGCCTGCATCACCGGAGAAGCTTTGATAGAGCATCACGCCATGCTTTACCTTGCCGACGAGCTGGGTATTTTCCAGTTCGATGGAGTTCTTGCCTTCAACGACAGCAATCTCACTGCCGGAAGCTGTTCCCTTGCTGTCTGTTGCCTTGATGGTACCCGTAGAATAGACGCAGGGACTGCCATCGCCTGCGGTAGAGAAACTGCCGCGGGTTACAGTTACCGTACCTTCCCCACGGTCTGTAGCAAGAGCGGCACAGTGTGCGCCTTCTGTTGTGATCTCAACATCTGAGGCAGTGATTGTGCCGCCATAGGTTGAATCCAGACCGCGGGAGGAACCCTTGGTCGTATGGATTTTTACATGATCAACGGTGATTTTGCTGTTTTTGCCGGTGGAGAATATGGCATTGGAGCCTTCTGAGGCGGAATCCAGTGTAGTATTGCTGATTTTTGCGGTACTGTTGTTGGCGAGGAAAACAGCATTGAGGCCGGTGAAATTACTGTCTTCGCTGCTCGATGAGTCGCCTGTTTTGCGCAGCGCAGCATTGGTCAGCGTGAGATTTCCGCCATTTCGCACGAGTATGGTATTTTCATCCGCAGTTTCCGAGGTGAAAGCAGCCGCATCGCTGCTTTCTGCCGTTGCATCTACGATATAGGATGCATTCAGCGCGTCAGCGCTCTGTGCTTCCTGGCTCATGCCAGGGCCGCCCTTGCCATCCGGCGGCGGTCCCGGAGGCGTAGAGCCTTCCGGCGGCGCACCTGTCGGTGCAGTGCCGGAAGGCGGGGTCATGGGCTGAGCCTTGTCGGTTGTCTGTACGGCTGCCGGCCAATAATTGGTTGTATCGTCTGCAGCAGCTGCATTGCAGATCGCGAAGCTGGTACTGAGGCTCAATGCCAGTCCCAGCGTGAGTGTCCGATAGTATTTTGCGTTCATGGATGTCCATCTCCCTAAAATCGTATGCTTCTAGTATAAAAAAGCGGTGTTAAGGATTTATTGGGAGAAGATTAGAAGTTTATTAGAATGGGCTGGTTAAAAGGTTATCCACAGGAAATCGCGTAAAAGAAGACCTTTTCTGTGCATAACTTTAGGATTTTCTTCGAGTTATCCACACTATCCACTGTGGATACTGTGTGGATAGTGGATAACTTATGGATAATCATTCTTTTGTTTGTGCTATAATATTATAATAGAAGAATGAAAAATTTATGGAGGATATCTATGAAATTAATCGAAGGGGAAATCGGCTCGGAATATCAGGTTGAAGATGTGGAGCTGGGTCTTGCGCTGGAGCGGCGCTTGGAGGCTCTGGGGATTCTGCCGGGAACCAGGCTGCGCATTTTGAATAAAAAAAGTCACGGGGCAGTCATTATTTTTGTGCGCGGTACGCGCTTTGCACTTGGTACGGGAATTGCGCGGAAAATCATCGTGAAGGAGGCGGCGGTATGACAGAGCTTGATCCGAGAGAGGAAATCACGATTGGTTTTGTCGGCAATCCGAACTGCGGCAAGACGACGCTCTTTAATGCATATACCGGAGCAAATCTGAAGGTTGCAAACTGGCCGGGTGTTACGGTAGAAAAGAAGGAAGGCGCGATGCGCTTTCATGATCATGTCTATCATCTGGTAGATCTGCCGGGGACCTACAGCCTGACCTCGTATACGATGGAAGAAAAAGTGTCCCGTCAGTATATCCTGAGTGATGAGGTGGATGTGATCATCGACGTGGCAGATGCTTCGTCTTTGGAGCGGAATCTTTATCTTACGCTGCAGCTTCTGGAACTTGGCAAGCCGGTCGTGCTCGCGCTGAACATGATGGATATTGTTGTGCATCGCGGGATGGAAATCGATATGCATCGTCTGCCGGAGATGCTCGGCACGCCGGTCATCCCGATTTCGGCACGCAAGCGGCGCGGCCTCGATATCCTGATCCATGCCGTGGCCCATCATCATCATCTGCATCAGGATGGTCAGCCGATTCTCATCCATAACCATCCGAGCCAGTCCCATCATCATCATCACCATCATGCAGAGTTTGCCATGGTCTATAGTGATGAGCTGGAGGATAAGATCGATAAGGTCATTGAAGCGCTGAAGGCAAGCTATACGGATATCAGGAATCATCGCTGGACAGCCATCAAGCTTTTGGAGCAGGACCCGGAAATCATGGAGCGCTATCCGGTAGATTTGCCGGAGGTTCTGGATCGCAGCTATGAGAAGGATATCATCAATCAGAAATATGATTTCATTGAGGAAATCATGGGCGAGGTCATGGTGCATCGTGAGGCAATCGATGTGCGCACGAACAGCGTCGACCGCATCCTTACGCACAAATGGCTGGGGATGCCGGCCTTTCTGGGCATCATGGCAGTGGTGTTCTTTCTGACCTTTACGATTGGAGACTGGATTAAATCGTATTGCGAATCGGCGCTGGATGTGGCCGGGGCTGCAGCTACGAGCGCACTGACGATGGTCGGAGCAGGGGATATGATGATATCGCTGGTGGTCAATGGCATTATCGCTGGCGTGGGCGGTATTCTGATGTTCCTGCCGAATATCTTTATTCTGTTCCTCGCACTGGCTTTTCTGGAGGACAGCGGCTATATTTCGCGTGTGGCCTATGTCATGGACGGCCTGATGTCGCGAATCGGCCTGTCTGGCCGGGCCTTTATCCCGATGATCCTGGGCTTTGGCTGTTCGGTACCAGCCATTATGGCCTCGCGTGTGCTGGAAAATGAGCATGACCGCTATAAGACGATGCTCGTGACACCATTCATGTCCTGCAGTGCAAGGCTGCCAATCTATGTGTTGTTCTCAGAGATCTTCTTTGCCCGGCATGCCATGCTGGCAGCCTACTCGATGTATGTGCTGGGACTTGTCGTGGCGGTTCTTGTGGCATATATCCTGCATATCTTTGATAAGGACAGGGCGGAGAATACTTTGCTCATTGAGCTGCCGGACTATAAGCGGCCGAGCTGGCATACGGTTTACATCTATGTGAGTGAAAAGGTCAAGGACTACTTGTCCAAGGCTGGTACGACGATTTTTGTAGCTTCGGTCATCATGTGGTTCCTGTTGAATTTCAGCCTGTCAGGCTATACGAGTGAGATGACCGAAAGCCTTGGCGCAGATATTGGACGCTTCATCACACCGATTTTCGCACCGATCGGACTGGGATTCTGGCAGATTGTCACGGCAATCCTCGCGGGAATCTCGGCGAAGGAGGTCGTGGTATCGAGCTGTGCGGTGCTCTTCGGCATTGCCAATATCAATTCGGATGTGGGCATGAGTACGATGGCTGCCCATCTTGGCACGATGGGATTTGGCGCCTTGAATGCTTATGCCATGATGACATTCTGCCTGCTGTATGTTCCTTGTATGGCAACGCTTGCAACAATCAAAAAGGAAACGAACAGCTGGCGCTGGACGGGACTTACTGTTGTTTTCCAGTTCGGCATGGCCTGGATTGTCACTTTTCTTGTTTATCAGGGCGGAAGGCTGTTGCTGGGCTGACCATGGGCATAAAATAAGGAGCTGCAGATTTCGCAGCTCCTTATTTTATGC
>CAZTAP010000216.1:0-4062 GCA_964611665.1 uncultured Selenomonadaceae bacterium
TTCTCTGTAGAGATTCTTGACGAAAAGGTGGATACAGCAGATGTTGTACTGCTTGGACCACAAATCCGTCATATGCTCGCAGATGTAAAGAAGGTCGTAGCCGATAAATGTCCGGTTGAGGTCATTGATATGCGCGACTATGGAATGATTCGTGGTGACAAGGTACTGGCCAAAGCCTTAAAATTGGTCAATAAATAATTTAATTTATCAATAGGGGGAGTAAGAGAAATGGGTTCAGTAATTTCATCCTTTGAAAAGGTCATGATGCCAATTGCCGGCAAGATTTCCAGCAACAAATATCTTCTGGCAATGCGTGATGCGTTTTCCATGCTTTTACCATTCATTATCGTTGGTTCCTTCTTTGGAATCATCGAATGGGTTGTCCTGGATCCTTGGGGAACCATTATGGGGGAAAATGGTTTGAATCTTGGACATGCATTGTCTGGCGGCCTTACGGGCGATGCCTATAAGGCCTGCAGCTTTGTAGGAACGATGCAGGTTCTGCAGGGGCTTTGCAATAATGTCGTAACCGTTGGTTTCGGCGTATTCTCTTTCCTGCTTGTAGCGTGCTTTGCTTATCGTCTCGGTGGTATCTGGGGCGGAGATAAATTCTCTACGGCACTCACGGCTATCGGTGCATTCATTATCATTACACCACAGCAGATCGTCGGCAAGGCTGGCGACAAAATGGGTGCTTTCAGCTTAGACTATTTTGGCAATAAAGGCGTTTTAACAGCAATTATCGTAGCAACTGCAGCAGCCTGGATTTTTGTAAAGCTTTCCAAAAACAAAAAGATGCGGATCAATATGCCGGATACCGTTCCACCGGCAGTTGCGCAGTCTTTTGCTGTATTGGTTCCAGTGCTTATTACGCTGAGCGTATTTACGGTTTTTGCGACAATCCTTGCTCAGGCAAATCTGTTTGGCAAGTCGGCACTCAATGATTTGATCTATGCGATCATCCAGGCTCCGCTCATGGGCTTTTCGCAGGGCATCGGATTTTCGCTGCTGTATCAGTTCATTGTCTGGTTCTTCTGGTGGTTCGGTATTCATGGTCATAATGTTACGGCTGCAGTCCAGAATATGGTCTACATGCCGGCACAGCTTGCCAATCAGGCGGGTGATGCTTCGTATATTTTCAGTAATGGTTTCTTTGAGGCCGGTCTCATGCACATCATGGGCCTTGTCATTGCCATCTTCCTGTTTTCCAAAAAGGACAGCTGGCGTGCAGTTGCCAAGCTTGGTGCTCCGGCAATGCTCTTCAATATCCAGGAACCAATCGCTTTCGGTCTGCCAATCGTTCTGAACCCGATTCTTTTGATTCCATATATTGTTGCACCGCTTGCGAATACAATTGTCGGCTGGCTGGCGGTATCGTCGGGACTTGTGCCAATCTTTAAATACGTTGTTCCATGGACCATGCCGCTTTTCTTCGGTGGGACAATCGGGACTGGCTCGGTTATGGGCGGCTTGCTGCAGGTCGTATGGCTTGCGATGGATATCTGCATCTATGCACCATTTGTCATTGCGGCAAATAAAATTAAAGATGAAGATTCTGAAGACTGATTATCAAGAAATTTAGGAGAGATTCAGCGTGGACGAAAAGGTAGTAGAACAATCAATGCAGCTCATTCTGCATTCGGGTACGGGCCGTTCCATGGCCATTGAGGCTGTTCGCAATTTGATGAAAGATGGCGACAGTGAAACAGCAAAGAAAAAGATTTCAGAAGCCGGCAAAGAAATCGGCGAGGCACATGATATTCAGACAGCGATGATGTCTGCTGAATGTGATGGGGAGAATGTGGAAAAATCGATTCTGCTCATTCATGCCCAGGATCATTTCATGACGGCTCTGGCTGTACGGGATATGGCACAGCTCATGGTTGAGATGTATGAAAATCTTTCCCAGAAAAAATAAAGACATGAAAAAAGATGAAGAGTGGGCAACGGAATGCTGTCCACTCTTTATATGGAAAGAAAATCAAATTTTGTAAGTATTTTCTTCACAGGAAAGGATAACTATGGAATTAAAATACAAATTCCCCGAGAATTTTTGGTGGGGCGCGGCTACTTCGGGGCCGCAGTCAGAAGGGCGCTTCCATAAAGCGCATCGCAGTGTTTTTGATTATTGGTTCGATACAGATCCGCAGGCATTTTTCCATCAGGTCGGTCCGAATACTGCCTCGAATTTTTATAACAGCTATAAAGAAGATATCGCTATGATGAAGGAGATCGGTCTGAACTCTGTACGGACTTCAATCCAGTGGACACGTCTGATGAAGGATTTTGAGACAGGTGAAACAGATGCGGATGGAGTACGCTTCTACAATGCGGTCATTGATGAGTTCCTGCGCCAGGGAATTACACCCGTTATGAATCTGCATCATTTTGACCTGCCGATTGAACTTTATGAGAAATATGGCGGCTGGGCATCCAAAAAGGTAGTTGACCTCTTTGTTGTGTTTGCGAAAAAGTGTTTTGAGCTTTTTGGTGATCGTGTAAAACATTGGGTAACCTTCAATGAGCCGATGGTTGTGGCTGAGGGAGAATATTTGTATCAGTTCCATTATCCAAATCTTGTGGATGGCAAAACGGCAGTACAGGTGGTTTATAATCTCAATCTTGCTTCTGCAAAGGCTATCGCGGCGTTTCATGCATCTTCCTGTGCAGCGCAGGGTGGAAAAATCGGCATTGTCCTGAATTTGACGCCGGCTTATCCGCGTTCTGATGCTGAGGAGGATAAAAAAGCGGCTGCTTTTGCTGAGGATTTCAAGAATCGTTCTTTCCTGGAACCTGCTGTCCATGGTGTTTTTCCGGAATCTTTGACCGGGGTCCTGCAGCGTGATGGCGTGCTTTGGCAGTCAACACCAGAGGAAATGGAGATCATCCATCAGAATACGGTAGATTTTCTCGGGGTTAATTATTATCAGCCGTTCCGTGCTAAAGCCAGGGAAATTCCATTTGATGAGTCCAGTGGCTGGATGCCGGATAAATATTTTGATGCCTATGAAATGCCGGGCCGTCGGATGAATCCTTATCGTGGCTGGGAGATTTATCCGCAGGCAATTTATGATATTGCCATTAATGTTCGTGATAACTATGGCAATATTCCCTGGTATATTTCTGAAAATGGCATGGGTGTTGAGGGAGAAGAAAAGTTTACACATGCGGATGGCTATGTTGAAGATGATTACCGCATTGATTTCTACAAGGAACATCTTGGCTGGCTGCATAAGGGAATTGAAGAGGGTTCGAACTGCTTTGGCTTCCATGCCTGGACACCAATCGACTGCTGGTCCTGGTCAAATGCCTATAAGAACCGCTATGGCTATATTGCGGTAGATCTGGCAACGCAGAAGAAAACCATCAAGAAGTCAGGGCAATGGATCAAGGAAGTCGCAATGCATAACGGGTTTTGATTGTTGAAATCGGTCTTCTCAAGTATGATGATTTATCAAATATTATATCGACATATATTACATTTAATGGAGTTTTTCGGAAAAAAGATATAAATGTAATACATAAGAAATACCATTGTGATGTTATGGTATTCTGATGTATAATGAATGTGATAATAACTTGAGGGGAAGATATCTATGATCAAATACCAAAAAATAGCAAGCGATTTACGTAATGCAATTACCAGCGGACAATATCTGCCGGGCGCGCAGCTGGCGTTGGAAAAAGAGATGTGTCAGCAGTATGGTGTGAGCCGTATTACCATCAAGCGTGCTGTAGATGAGCTTGTTAACCAAGGACTGGTGGTAAAACGTCGGGGGTCTGGTACTTTTGTGAAGTCAATTGAGGACAATGATGTAAAAGAACTCAGCATGGCGCATCAGTTCTCTAGTTTTGCTGAAACCTATAAGGATCGCAAGGTACACACGGAAATCATCCGGTTCGACATCATCAATCCTGACGAAGAGGTTGCGGCGAAGCTGCAAATGACTACGGATGATTTTGTCTATGATATCGTGCGTGCGCGCTATGTCGATGATGAGCCAATTGTCATCGAGTATACGAAAATGCCGATTCAGCTGGTACCGGGCATCAAGCGTGATA
>CAZTAP010000217.1:0-3993 GCA_964611665.1 uncultured Selenomonadaceae bacterium
AAAAAAAGAACCGTCCCCAAATCATCCACTTTTCAAAGCTGTTCCTCTGCAAGCTTTTGCAGGCCTGAGATATCTGCATCGTCCATGAGGACATACAGATAATCCCCCTCCTGCAGGCATAGCGTACCCTGGGGCAGGATTTCTTCCTCACCCCGGCGCACGTTCACGAGCAGGCTGTGTACAGGCCAGTCGATCTCGCGCACCAGCCGGCCGGACAGTGCGCTGCCTGTACCCACCGTAAATTCCGCTACAACACGGCGCCGATGAATGGCTTTCTGCAGTTTCGCACGCAAACGCAGCGAACGGGCCAGCAGCATATCATAGACCGGCTGCCCGCCGGTCATATCATTGACCAGATAAGCTGCCATCGATACACAGATGAGCGCCAGCATATGCTGGAAAGAGCCTGTCATTTCCATGATCAGGATACTGCCTGTAATCGGCGACTTCACCACACCGGCAAAATAAGCAGCCATACCGAAAACAATAAATGTCGGCACATAGTCCGGCGCAAGCAGACCGAAAAGGAGCGCGGCTTTGGCGAAGATTGCTCCGCCCAGAGCGCCAAGCACGAGCATCGGCAGAAAAATGCCGCCCGGCACGCCCGAACCAAAGCAAAGCATGGTAAAGAAAAATTTCCCAACAAATAAGAGCAGTAAAAAGACCATGCCATAATCCCTGACGACCAGCTCATCAACCAGCAGATTGCCGCCGCCCAGGATCTGCGGCAGTACAAAGCCCAGCACACCAGCAGCCAGCAAAGGCACGACAGGCTTCTGCCAGCCCGGAAGACGCAGGCTCCGGAAGCCATCGAGCGAGCAGGTCAGCATGCGGTTGAAGCCGAGCCCCAAAGCCCCGACAAAGATGCCGAGCAGCAAAAGCAGCACATACATGCTGCCGAGCGGAATCACACACAGCTCTCCCATATGGAAGATTGGCGCCCCGCCAAAAGCAAACTGCGCAACGGCAGTAGACGCCACCGCAGCAGAAATCGTCGCCATGAGCACGAGCGGCGAGAAGTTCTTCTGCAGCTCCTCCAGACAAAAGATCACACCGGCCAGCGGCGCATTGAACGCTGCCGCAAGACCTGCTCCGGCACCAGCCGTGAGCAGGAAACGCTCCTCAGCCCGCGAACGTTTCTGCCCACGGCTCAGGCCCTGCCCCACACAGGCTCCGAGCTGTACGCTCGGGCCCTCGCGTCCCAGCGACATGCCCGCGCCGATGGCGAGCACACCGCCAACGAACTTGAACAGCAGCACCCTGGCCCAGTCCATGTGCATCTTGCCCAGCAGGATTCCCTTGATCTGCGGTATGCCGCTGCCTGAGCTCATCGGCTCCTTTTGCACGATACGATAAAGTACTGCACCCAGCAAAACCAGCAGCAAAAAATAGCCCGCCGTAAATCCGGCCGGATGTGTCTGCAAAAAGCCGTAAAATTGCGGCCTCAAGCGGTCAGACTGCCCCAGCAGGAAACGAAAGGCGGTGATGACGCCTCCGGTAAGCACGCCAATGAGGATTCCTTCGAAAAAGAGCCGCAGGCGAAAATGACGTTCATCGGCAAAAATCTCCAATGCCTGTACAATTTTGCTTTTCATCTTCATCCCTCATTCAAAAAAAAGAGAGCCTCTCGGCTCTCTCTTATTATTCTGCAGTGAACGGCAGTAATGCAATATTACGTGCACGTTTGATTGCAACCGTTACCTGACGCTGATGTTTCGCACAGTTACCGGAAATACGACGCGGTAAAATCTTGCCGCGTTCAGTAACAAAGCGGCGAAGCTTTGCGACGTCTTTGTAATCGATTGTTTCTACCTTATCTACACAGAAGCTGCAAACTTTCTTTCTTGGTCTTCTGCCTCTATCACGTCTCATCAATTGAATTCCCTCCCTTTAAAATGGAATCTCCTCGTCAGGGATGGAAGGCCCAAAGGAATTCGCTCCTGCAGACGGCTGCTGCGCTTGCGGCGCTGCTGCCGGTGCAGCTGACGGCTGGAAGCCGCCCTCATGCGGAGCCTGTCCCTTGGAATCAAGGAACTCGATCTCATCTGCCACAACCTCTGTCACATAACGCTTCGTTCCGTCCTGTGCATCATAGTTGCGGACCTGCATGCGGCCCTCCACCGAAATACGGCGTCCTTTGACCAAATTATTCCCACAAATCTCGGCCAGTTTATTCCAGGCTACGATAGGAATAAAATCCGCCGTCGGCTGACCATTGTCAGCGTTGCGGGCAAAACGGCGGTCCACAGCAAGTGCAAACGTTGCAACTGGCTTACCCGTCTGGGTATAGCGAACCTCTGGATCACGCGCAAGACGGCCAATCAATATTACCTTATTCATGGCAATTCCTCCCTGGCACTTTATTATTCTTCGTCTGTTTTTACAATCATGTGCTTGAGAATCTCGTCGTTGATCTTCATGACACGGTCAACTTCATCTACGCAAGCTGGTTCGCATGTAACGTTCAGCAGGCAGTAGAAACCATCCGTGCAGTCTTTGATCTCATAGGCAAGACGTTTCTTACCCCAACGATCCTCTTTATCAATTGTACCACCGTTATCTGTGATAAGCTTCGAGAACTTCTCGATGACAGCGTTCGTAGCTTCTTCTTCCAACGGCTTAACAATGAATATGACTTCGTACTTTCTCACGAAATCACCTCCCTCTCTGGTCTTTGGCCCCTCATTTCAAAGGAGCAGGGAAGGCCCAAAAATAAATTTGAAACCTAACTGTCCTACGACTAAAAAATTATACCATTTTAAAAAGGGGAATGCAAGATGTTTTTTACATTTATATTGAAACCACCGTTATTTCTTTTCGGAGAGATCAACTATTTTTTCCAGGCAGGGCATTCCATACCGGTTCTCTCCTGCTG
Organism: uncultured Selenomonadaceae bacterium; assembly: GCA_964611665.1. Classification (GTDB taxonomy): domain Bacteria; phylum Bacillota; class Negativicutes; order Selenomonadales; family Selenomonadaceae; genus CAZTAP01. Next base: position 2,876 of record CAZTAP010000217.1, read on the forward strand.
TGCCTTTACGCAAGGCAATCTGCAGCCCGGTAACCACAATAAACAAGGCTGCTGCCGTAATAGCCAAAAGGATGATCAACGCTATCCCTGACTGTGCGAGGAATGCCCTCATCGCAAGGAAGAAGCCTGCCATGAAAATTGCAGCAAAAAAGACGATAAAAGCAAGCATAAGCGGCTTCGCCGATTTTCCCATATCATGCAGGCGCTGCGCCTGAAGCATCATGCTGACAGCAATAAAGGCCAGACCTATGAGCACACTGCCGCTGGGCAGACTAAGCAAATTAAACAATATATTCAGGACCATATTGGCAAGCATAATGCCAAAGATACAGAAAATATACGTTTTGCGGCTCATCCGGCCCTTCCAGGTAAAAAGCATCTGTTTCCAGGAACGCGGATCGCAGGTACGCTCCGTAATATATACATCCCAGGCATGGCCTGCCGGCTCAGGACCATAGGCGTTGATTCCCCGCGTGCCGCTGCGGACGCCAAGGTACAGAAACATTCCAATGATAAAGAGCGCATCGAAGTCCGTGAGGATGCTGCTGAGGAAATACATCGTTTTCGTCTTTCCCGGACCAGCAAGCAGGAGCATCAGCGGAATCGCTGCCCCATTCGCACCAACCAGCGGATACAGGACATACTTCAGCAAGGCTTCTTCCGTATGCCCGATATCATGCCAGCGGCGCAGTATTGTACGAATACCGGCATACGCCACAGCCATGACGAACAGCAGCCAAACCATACTCAAAACAAGCATCGGAACAGACGGTGACTGCGCAGCAGCAATGCCATGGTGAAGCCCCACGGAGAAATGAACCGCTCTTGAGCCAGGCGTTGTTGGCCCAAGAAAGCTTTTCACAAACACGAAAAGAAAAGCTGTGCTGAAAAACAGCCCGGCGCAGAGACTCAGGCCTATTGCCCAATACTGTTTACGATTTGTCCGCCCCTCTGCACAAAAAAACTTCTCATAAATGCGCTCCCACCGGTTCGGCTCCTGGTTGCGCTGCGGTGCTGAAACCGCCTCCAGATTTCCTTCCATAATGTCCTCCTTATAGAATTTATTATTGCACATATCATTCTACATCATGAATCTGAAAATTAGCTGAAAGGATGCC
>CAZTAP010000218.1:0-3975 GCA_964611665.1 uncultured Selenomonadaceae bacterium
GGATGCTTTTTGCCGGCATATAAAGATGTGCAAATAAAGCATGAAATTCATGAATATGCTATAATGGGAAAATGGTATTGTTTTATCGACAAATTGCTAGTTTAAATTCATGGGACAGGGGACAAGGAATCAAATGGGGAACAACTATGCTGCAGGAAGTGCGGGAATCAGACAAAGCCGATACGGCAGGGCGCGTATTTTAGGACTGGATGGATTGAGGTCTTTAGCAATCATTGGTGTAACATTATTTCATATGTTTCCGGACACAGTGGCCGGAGGATATCTCGGTGTATCTTTATTCTTCGTATTGAGCGGTTATTTGCTGGCATATAACAGTGAAAATGAGCGTACTTCCGGGAATTTTCATATTCTTCGTTATTATCTAAAGCGCATCAAGCGTATTTATCCATCGTTACTGGTGGTGATTCTTTCCACGATTGGTGTGTATCATTTTCTGGCACCAAAGGTCATTGCGGCGATACGGCCGGAAGCCTTTTCTGTCGTGCTGGGCTATAATAACTGGTGGCAGATTGCACAGAATGCGGATTATTTTACACGGCTTACCAATGCATCGCCGTTTACGCATCTTTGGTTCATGGGAATCGAGCTGCAATATTATCTGATCTGGCCAGTGCTTTTTCTGTTGTATTCCTGGATTGCCGATCTTTTTGGCAGGAGGGCCGGCCTGGGGTTCATCGTGCTTTTGGGGCTGGGAACCGCGGTACTCATGCCCATGATGTATGCGCCGGGTCAGGATGTAACAAGGCTTTATTATGGAACGGACACCAGAATCTATGCACTGCTTTTTGGCGCAGCGATGGGGCTTTGCCGGGCAAGCGCTGCAAAGCGTAGAAATTTCAAAATGAGCAGTGGAATATTGAAATACTGTGCGTTTGGGCTGCTGCTTGGTTTGACGATTGCGGGTTACAAGCTCATGGATGGACAAAGCAGTCTTACCTATCAGGGGGGGATGCTTTTCATGACCGTCATCTTCTGCCTGCTGCTGGCGCTTACTGCTGACGCACAGCTGCTGATTGGGGAACTTTTGGAGAGCCCTGTTTTTCGCTGGATTGGCAAGCGCAGTTATGGGATTTTCCTCTGGCAGTATCCGGTGATCTTCTTGTTCCAGCATATGGGCTGGACGGAATTTTTCCTATATCCATTGGCGGAGCTTTGCTGTATTGTCGTACTCACCATTTGGTCAGATGATGTTTCTGATTGTATTACCAAACAAAAACTTCCCTTCCGGGAGCAAAAACTCATGTTTATCCGCGGACTGCTTTTCCTGACCATTACGGTAACCGGCCTTGTCTTCATGGGCTATGGCTGTACGGGAATTGCTGCATCGGCTGAGCATAAGGCTTCCGACCAGGGGGAACTGCAGGCCCGTCTGGAGAAAAATGCGGAGGAACTTGCCCGGCAAAATGCTGCAGTATCTGAGAAAGCAGCAGAGCAGCCAAGCCAGCCTGCTGATGCTGTGAAGGTGGATTTGAATGGTGCAGTCTGTATCGGCGATTCGGTTATGCTCGGTGCATCTGGTGATCTGGGGCAGGTCCTGCCGAATGCCTATATTGATGCAGAGGTTTCCCGCTATGTAGGCGGCGGGCTTGAGGCTGCACAGGCCATGGAGGAACAGGGCAGGCTGGGCAATCTCGTAGTGATTGCTCTCGGAACAAATGGCCCGATTGCCGGGGCGGAACGGTATGAGGTGCAGACAAGGCAGCTGCTCGAATATCTTGGACCGAACCGCCATATTTTCTGGGTCAATGTTTACTGCCCCGAGCTTAAATGGCAGAATACGAACAATGAATACATCAATAAGATTGCGGCAGAGCATAGCAATGTGAAGGTGGTTGACTGGTACAGCCTGATTTCCCAGCACCCGGAATGGCTGGTAGAGGATGGCATTCACCCGAATAATGAAGGGACGGCCCAATATGCGAAGCTGATTCATGATCGTATGGTGCAGGTATTGAGTGAGCAAGGCCAGGTCAATCCTGAGTGATGGGAAGAGGATGAGACGTATGATTTTTGGCAAGAAAAACTGGCTTCTGGGCATTTTGCTGTTCGCGGTGTTTCTGAGCAGCTTGTTGACCGGGCCGGCAGATGCACAGCAGTTCGTCCCTGCAGACAGTACTGCAATCCAGTATTTTGGGCGCTGGGATCAGTCCGCGGCGGGGCGGGCACGTACGGGCAGGGGCGCTGCTTATTTGCGTGTGGATTTTACCGGAACGTCGCTGAAGCTCTGCCTGCGGGATACGCAGAACTGGTGGCGGTATAGCATTGATGGCAGGGAATATACGAAATTCAGGCCGATGACAGAGGAAACTGTGCTGGCGGAAAATCTGGCACCGGGACGTCATCAGCTCTTCCTGGTTCGCTGCACCGAGGGACGGTATGGCATCAGTACGCTGGATGGCCTGAAGCTGGACGATGGCGCGGAACTGCTGGCAGGCGCACAGCCATCGCCGCGGCGCATCGAGATCGTTGGTGATTCCATTGCTGCCGGAGCCAATAATGATGGACCGGCCGGTCTATCCTACCGGAGCAAGGAGGACGGTTCTGCGGCTTTTGCACCGGAACTGGCCCGGCAGCTGGGAGCAGAATGGAGTGTTGTTGCCAAGTCCGGAGAAGGCATCGTGCATAACTATGGTGAGAGCTGGCCGGGCGATGGCCTGCATGCGGAGGATACCTATGCCAGGACTTTTTATACGCAGGCTGAGCCAGTCTGGAACCCTGACCGTTTTCCACCGCAGGTTATCCTGATTGCTCTGGGGACAAACGACTTCACGGATGCGCAGCGCAAACCGGAAGAGGCAGACTTCGCTGCAGGCTATGAGCGTCTGGTCCGCCTGATCCGCAAGATGAATCCGGAGGCAGTCATCATCGGGGTTGAGCCGGTGCCAGCGGTGATCGGTCCAAAGGCCGGCGAATGGGAGCAGCAGACGATCCAGCGGCTGCGGGCTGAAGGGGATCAAAAGCTGCACTATATCCCACTCAATGCGTCAGGCCCGTTGCTGCAGGAGGCAGACTATGCCGGTGACGGCACACATCCCACGGCGGCTGGTGCAAAGAAGCTTGCTGACTATCTGCACGGGCCGGTAGCTGAAATCATGGGCTGGTAAAAATCAATAAATGACAAAGACCCCCATAAGTTAGATTTTTAAGGTCTGACTTATGGGGGTCGGTTCATTTCACATCACTGACAGCATCTTTCTATTTGGCTTCATCGGTGGTGTTTTTGAAAAGAACAGACATATAGTTTCTATGTTTATAAAGAATTCTGGATACAAATACTTTTTTTTCGTCTACACGGAAAAAAATCAAGTAGTTTTGACATGGAATGAAGTGATAAGGTGTTTTAAAAGGAAGGCTATGATGGAGTGAAGCACCACGCAGTGGAAAATCAGATAAAGAGCGTATGGCTTGTGTAAGTGCACGAATCAAAGATAAGGCAGCTTCTTCATTGTCTAATTCTGCAGTGATGTATTCCTTGATAGAAGAGAGATCTTCGAATGCTTTTGGTGAAATCTGCAGCGTATACATGGCTCACACTCCCAATGCTTGTTCTACCTGTTCAATGGTCAGTGTACCATTTTCTTTAGCAGATGATTCGCCTTCAGATAATGCAGACAGGAGAGTTAGTGAGGCAGTGATTTTTTCATATTCCTGGATGTCCATGAGGACAAATTTTCCGCGTCCGTTTTTGGTCAGGAATACAGGGGAGTCAATAGAAATATCTTTAAGGACTGTATTGTAGTTTCGCAGATCGGAAATGGGTTTGATTGTAGGCATAGCAGTCACTTCCTTCATAAGATTTATTACCTTAATTATAGATTTATTTTACGCAAAATACAACAGCTGACCAATGAGGCTTTGCATTGTCCTTTAGCACAAATCTGCATTATCTTCAACAATAACTTAAGGAAACACTGATTAATATGGCGGTTCAGATTGCCGCAGATGATTTGTATC
>CAZTAP010000219.1:0-3920 GCA_964611665.1 uncultured Selenomonadaceae bacterium
GCACGCCATCCATACGATTTGCAGCCTTCAGTGCCTTGACTGCACCCAGGGCCATATCATCATTTCCTGCCGCTACGGCATTGATCTGCGGGAAAAGCTTCAGCCAAAGCGTCATATTCTTCAGCCCCTCAGCCGTACTCCAGTTGCCATCCGCCCTTGCGAGCAGCTGTACATCCGGACGCTTATCCAGGCAGGCTTCCTTGAAGCCCTCCCAGCGCTGGATTGCACCACTCTGTGAGCTCTCGCCCATCAGATAGACCAGCCTGGCTCCCTGCGGCAGATGCCTGGCCATATACTCTCCCTGCAGACGGCCAGCCTGACGCTCATCGGACATGACACTTACAAATTTCCCGCCATTGAGATCCCGATTCGTCGCAATAATCGGAATTCCAGCCTCATTAGCCTTTTCCACGGTTGGAATCACGGCCGTTCCATCAACCGCCAGCAGGATAATTGCTGCCGGTTTCTGCGAAATCGCCTCATTGAGCTGATCAATCTGCAAATTGGCATCCCCCTTGCCATCAAGGAATTCGACCTCAGCACCAATGGACTGCAGCTTGCTGCTGATTCCATCATACAGTTTCCCCGTAAATCCGCTCGCCTCTGAATGCGCCGCAAAAATCACCTTCTTGCCGGCAGCATTCCCGGCCCCCTGTTTTCCGCCACAGGCACAGAAACCAACGGCTGCTATCACAGCCAGGCATAAGACCAGCAGCTTTTTCGACAGACTCATTGCACTCACTCCCTTAAATGATCATTTCCAGTTTTATTTGTATCAATCCTATTATATCATAAATTATTCTAAAAATTGTCAAAACAGTAAATATATATATTTGGTCCTGTATGATACACTACTTTCTTAACACTTATTGGAAAATGCCCGCCAAAAAAGTTTGGTATCATAGATTAAAGCTATTTCCTGCCTGAAGAAAATGCCTGCTCGTTATTATGTAATGACCTCCATCAAGGCCATTACATAATAACGAGCAGGCATTTCTCATAAATCATAACAATTCTCGACCTGTATTTTCCTGAGGCCGCCACGATCCAGCAAATCGACAAATTCAAAGGCATTCAGCGGCTTGCTGTACAAATAGCCCTGAAAAGCATCACAGCCAAGCTCAGCCAGCTTATCACGCTGCCGGGAAGTTTCCACGAATTCGGCCACCACACGCAGATGCATCTGTCTGCTCAAAGAAGTCAGCGTCGAAACAATCTGTCGGTTATTTTGATTATCCAGGATATTTCTGGTAATTGAACCATCCAGTTTGATTACATCAAATAAATTTGAACGCAAATAGATCAGTGAAGTGCTTCCCATACCGAAATCATCAATGAGCAGATGATGTCCCTGCAGTTTCAAATGCTGAAGTCTGGCGATCACCGTCTGACTGCTCTCCAAAGCATCCTGTTCTGTAACCTCCAGCCAGAGATGCTCTGCCATGATTCCCGATTCCTGCACGCATTCTGACAAGGATTCCGCCAAAGCGGGGTCCTGCAGAGACTGCCCGGTAATGTTCACGGAGATTTCAAAGTCATCCAGGGAAAACTCCTCCAAAATCGCTGTCATCTGGCAGGCCTCACGAAAAATCTTTTTTTCCAGCACATGAAGAAAGCCGCCCGTCTTCGCCAGGGCAATGATCAGCGGAGGATAAATATTATTTTCCTCATCATATCTCCAGCGCAGCAATGCCTCAGCCCCAAGGAAGTGGCCTTCTGTATCAAACTGCGGCTGATAGACCAGATAAACACGATCCGTCGGAATATCCCGTAACAGCGCGCGAATCAGCATATCTGCTGCATTCCTCTGCTCAAGGCTCAGCTCGGTCAGCCGCAAAGGAGCCTTGATGAGTTCCAGATGCATATAGGTCTGCCGCAGCTTTTTCAAAGCTGCCTGCAGGCTATGGTTCTGACGATGGTCATTGAGCTTCACAAACGGTGCATACAGGATAAAATCCAGAAAAAGCAGAACGACCTGCAAAGCTGCGCCGCGCCAGGAACCTGTTGCCAGATAACCGTTCAGCACAGGCGGTGCAGCCCAGAATACCGCATGATTGGCAAGTGGAACGATTCCCGACCCAAAAGCAGCAATGCAGCACCAAAGATTCAACAGCGGGACAAGCAAAAACGGCAGCAGCAAAATAGGATTCCAGATTACCGGCAGGCCAAAAAGCAAAACCTCACCAATGTTAAAACTTGTAGGCAAGACGGCAATTTTTGCCAGCATGCGTGTTGTCGGATTCGTACTGAGGCAAAAAACTGCCAGCAGCAGTGCCAGGGCTGAACCCGCTCCGCCCATCATCAGGCAGTTGCCCGTCACTGCAGCATCAAGAATATGGATTGACAAATCGGTTTGTCCAAAGGCCGCTGTATGCAGCAAAAAAAATTGTCCGCAATAATCATTCTGTATCGCATAGAGAAAATGCTGCCCATGCACTCCGACGAACCACAGCAGCTGCACCAGTAAAGTATACGCAGTCGCTGCGAGCACAGGAGAAAAACTGAAAAACAAGATAAACGATGTACTCTGACGCGCAAAGAATTCCTGCAGCAGCACACCATGGCTCAATTGCAAAACAAATAATTGAACTCCGGCACATGCAATAAGCACTACCGTCAGCGGCACAACGGAATAAAGAAGTTCCTGCAGATTATAGTGGATTGCCGGACGCAAAATAAATCTCAGACGTTTTATTTTGGATAAAACAAATAAATAGCAATGGCTCGCACTCACGGCTGCGAAGATACTCGTGAATACCCCTTCACCAGCGGCATAGCTCTCAACAAAATCCGTCGTGCCGCTTCCAATAAGAATCAGAAAACAAAAGGCCGACAGCACGGCAAGCAAAAATCTTTGCAGGGCATTGGTCTGCCATACACGTGCAAAATTCCAGCCAATGGACAGCGCGAGCAGAAGAGAAAAATAATGTGCACTTCCGCCAATCATTTGCAAAACCTTCATAAGCGATTGCAAGACCGGATGTGCCAGAACGTCTAACCGGACCGGCCAGGGAAAATACAACAGGATATTCGCGAATGCGCTGATCAGGATAAATGGTATCATAAAGAGAAATCCATTGCTGATTGCGCGTATCGTACGCCTGCCACTCAATCGATCCGCTGCTCTGTACAGCTTCCGTCCGAATAAACTCATGAAACCTCTTCATCCTTCCAGCTTGCAAAAATAAGCTTTACTTTCTGTAATTTATAACTATAAATGTAAAAAATTGCATAATATTATTATACTGCTATTGTTCCGGCTTTCGCAACGCGAAATCCTGAACATCACAGCACAAACGAGCAAACCTCTATGGTCATCTATTATAGCAGGCTTATCTGAATTTTTTATGAAAAAACTCCCGGGAATTCAAAATTCCCGGGAGTTTTTATTTCATTCAGCATATCCCTTATAATACACCTGATCGATTGCCGTACAATTGTCTTCATAAACCTGCCGCACTACAGCCAAAAGCTCCTGAACCTTCTCCAGATCAAGCTGTCCCTTAGCACTAAGCTCAAGAACCTGCAAAAGCTCCTCCAGACTCTCTGCCAGTTTCTCCATCGCAAGATTTGCTGCCGTACCCTTCAGCGTCCAGGCAGCCTTGGAAGCCGCCTCCCATTCGCCCAGTTCAATGCTCGTATAAAGCTCCTCCAGAGACCCGTCAAAAAGAAACGCACAAAGATATTTGATGTAAAGCTCTTCATTTTTGATAAAGCGCTCCATCCCCTCCTGAAAACAAATACCCACATTTTGAAAAATCTGTATTTTTTCCATTTCTTGCATAATTAATCCCTCATCATCTTAATTTTGCTATCCATAGCAAAAACATACAAGATCAAATCCCTTGATTCAACGCATAAGAGTCCTAGTACAGCGTGCACGAAATACCTAGGCGAATTACTTGTCTGAATTTCCATCT
>CAZTAP010000220.1:0-3915 GCA_964611665.1 uncultured Selenomonadaceae bacterium
GATCTGTTGTGGCATCGATCATTGTCATTTTTATGCTCAATGTCTTTTTGTCGCTTGTGCTTTATCGATGAGGTGATGTTGTGATAAAATTAATTCATGTGAATAAATCCTTTAAAGGAAAAACTGCACTGCAGGAAATCGATCTCGAAATCCATGCAGGCGAGACCCTGGCAATCATCGGGGGAAGCGGTTCAGGCAAGAGCACGCTGCTGCGCCTGATGATTGGTCTGATTCAGCCGACAAGCGGAGAAATATGGATAGGCGGGCAGGAAATTTCCCATATGGGAGAGAAAGAATTAGATAAGGTGAGATTGCGCATGGGCATGGTATTCCAATATTCTGCATTATTCGATTCCATGACGGTAGGGGATAATGTGGCATTTGGGCTCAGAGAGCATTCGAGTCTTGGAGAGCTGGAAATCCAGCAGATTGTAAAGGAAAAACTTCGGCTGGTCGGACTGGACGGCGTGGAGCAGATGATGCCCAACGAGCTGTCCGGCGGCATGAAAAAGCGTGTGAGCCTTGCCCGGGCAATTGCCATTGAGCCTGAAATTATTTTCTATGATGAGCCAAGCTCAGGTCTGGACCCTATCATGACGGCCAAGATCGATGAACTTATTATTCATACGCAGCAGGAACTCAAGGTCACTTCCGTGGTAGTTACGCATGATATGGCGAGTGCCTGCCATATTGCTGACCGTATTGCCATGATCTATGAAGGAGAGCTTATTGCTGTCGATACGGTGAAGAATTTCAAAAAGCTGCAGGATCCGCGCATTCAGGAGTTCTTTCGCGGGATGCAGCTGCAGGAAAAGGGGGGGAATGCATGACGACAGAAGCAAAAGTAGGGATATTTACGCTCGTCGGCATAGCGCTGCTTGGCTTTATCGTAGTCCATCTGAGCGGTTTTCGGGCGGGGACAGATAAAAGCTATACGATTTATGTAGGGTTTACGCAGGTCATGGGCCTGAATCCCGGTGCCAAGGTGCGTTTCGCAGGTGTGGAGGCTGGTACGGTAAAGGAGCTTACAACCGATGGGCTGGGAGCCCGTGTTGAGCTCAAAATCCAGCCGGAGATCAAGATCCCAAAGGATGCGAAGATTTCTACGGCCATGAATGGCGTCATGGGGGAGAAGTTTGTGAGCATTACACCGGTTGATACAAAGAATCCGGAATATCTGAAAAATGGGGATTATGTCATTGGCACACCGGAGCAGGGAATGGATACCATGATGGAAGGTATGAATAAAGCCATCGAGCAGGTACAGGAACTGCTCACTTCACTCAATGATGTGCTGGGCAATCCTGCACTAAAGGGCTCCGTCGTGCAAAGCGCTGAAAATGTGCGGGATATTACGGGCAATATCAAGGAAATGACTGCAGTCATGAGCCGGGTGACCATCAACAATGAAGCAAATGCGAATCAGATGGTACATAATCTTACGCAGATGACAGCTGGTCTCATGCAGGCTTCGGATGGTGTGAACAGGCTTGTACAGAACTTTTCCGGTGATGGCGAGGAAGGGGCCAATATCCGGCTGACCCTTGTGAATATTGCAAGTGCAAGCCAGCGCATCGAGAATATGGCAGCTCATCTGGAAGGAGTGGTCACGGATCCACAGACGGCGGATGATCTCAAAACGACTCTGCATAATGCGCGGGAGGTCAGCCAGAAAGCCAAAGGCATGCTGGACAACTTTGGCGGAGTGAAGCTCGAACCGGCCGTTGATGTGCTGTACAGCGGCAGGAACAGCGACTGGGCAACGAACTTCAACGTGGATATTTACCGTGATCCTGGCAGTTTCCTGACCATTGGCCTCGATGATATCGGGGAGAATAACCGCTTCAATGCGCAGGCAGGGGTTCGCAGAGGAAATCTGGCCGGAAGGGCCGGAGCCATGGATGGGAAGCTTGGGGTCGGTTTGGATGCTTACGCGGGCGACCGCTGGAAATTCTCGGCAGATGCATATAATATCAATGATGTTACCTTGAAACTCAAGGCGCAGTACAAGCTTACCTCAGATACGTATATTTTGGGGCAGCTGAATGATTTGAACCGGAGTGAGAAGCGGGCGGCCTATTTTGGAATCCGCCATACTTTTTAAATAGATGAGATGAAAATGGGAGGAATTGAATTTGAAGAAGAAAAATTGTTTTTATAAAAAGCTTGCGGCACTGGTCATGGGCGGTCTGCTGACTGCTTCCTGTACAGGAACGGTATTTGCATCGGATACCGTGGATCTGAGCCTGGATGATAGTATCCAGATGGCATTAGAGAATAACCGTACAATCAAGCAGTCTATGGCAGATGTGGATTCTGCAGCCTGGTCCTTGAAGTCGGCAAGGGCCAATATGGGACCGTCACTGACATGGAATTCTTATGCCTACAAGGTAGGCGGCAAAGCATATCAGAATACCGATCATGATCGCTCGTTTACGAATAATGTTCAAGCATCGCTGCCAATTTATACGGGGGGAAAATTGGAACGGAATGCAGATTCAGCACGATACAGTCTGAATGCAGCAGATCTCACGCTTGAGAATACCAAGCAGACCATACGCTATAATACAACGGCGTATTATTTCAGGATTTTGGAATATCGCAGCCTGATTGGTGTCAATCAGGAATCTGTGGATAATTTGCAGGCGCATCTCGCAAACGTCAATGCACAGTATCGTGTGGGAACCGTGGCGAAATCCGATGTACTGGCTTCTCAGGTCAAATTGGCCGATGCGCAGCAGAGTCTTGTCACTGCGCAGAATGATTATGATGTAGCGGTATCCACGCTGAACAACATCATCGGTCTTGCAACGGATACGACGTTGAATATACGTGACGATTTGAAGTACACGGCAGATGACCGTACGCAGGATGATTGTGTGCAGTATGCGTTGGAACATCGCCCGGATGGTATTGCGGCGGATTATACGGTTAAGCAGACAAAAGCTGCAGTAGAGGCTGCTAAGGCGGGCAATAAGCCGCAGGTGAATGCTGTTGCCATAAAGACGCTTGTGGGCGATCACCCTTTTGGCGATGAGTATACGAGTTCGGATATCTGGGAACTTGGTGTGCAGGCAAGCTGGAATCTTTTTGATAATAATGTGACAGCCTCGAGTGTGCATACAAGAGAGGCTGCCGTACGCAAAGCTGAGGAGGCTGCAGCCGCTGCGCGTGAGACGATACAGCTCGATGTGCGTACAGCCTATCTGAGCCTGCGGGCAGCTGAAAAGAATATCCATACGACACAGGTTGCTGTTGATAAGGCTCAGGAGGATTACAAGATCGCGCAGGTGCGTTATAGTGCTGGTGTGGGAACCAACCTGGATGTCATGGATGCGGATTCGAAGCTTGTTTCGGCGCAGACAAATTATTATCAGGCGCTTTATAACTACAATACAAGCAAGGCACAATTAGATAAGGCTATGGGTATACCTGTGGACCTGGATGTGGTAAAATATCAAGAGGCTGCAGCCAAAGGACAGCGTATCGCAGCAGAGCCGAGGGATGCTGCCCATGCAGCAGCGGATGCTAAGCCTCAGACGGCAGATACAGCAGCGAATACCGCTGCTGCTGCAACGAAGCAGCCGGCAGCAGCGCAGCCTGCAGCAACGGAGCAGGCTGCAGTTGAGAACCGTGCTGCATCATCGCCGGAAGCCGCGCCTGCTACAGAGAATACAGAAGATGAAGCTGAGAACGTAGGCAGTGAGCTTGGTGAATAAGCCTGGTGAATCGTTCCAGGCGGAATAGATAAAAAGACAAGGGAACTGTCGCGATATGCTGCGACAGTTCCCTGCTTATTAAGGATGGGGAAAATGAAGGGCAGATCTATACTTATCGCAGTGGGCATTTTCATAGGAATTTGTATTGCCGGACTTGGTGCCGGCTGGTATTATACGAACTCGCAGTCCTTTATGC
>CAZTAP010000221.1:0-3910 GCA_964611665.1 uncultured Selenomonadaceae bacterium
TTCATGGGGGCAGCTGATTTATAGAGACTTCCAGGGGTTATTTTTTCCCAATTTTGCTTTGCAGTACGTTTCCTGTAACTGCATCGATGCGCAGGCTGTAGTTTACATTGTTGGCTTTGCAGGATACTTTGTAGACCGGCTGGAAAGCCGGTGCCGGAGTTTCTGTCTGTGTTGCTGCAAGGGCTTCATAATCCTGTGATGCAGGCTGGGCATGTGATTCCTTCTTTGCAGCATTTTCTGAAGAATGTTTTTTATCTTCATGGTCTTTTTTCTCCTTTTTGTCCTTATGCTCTTCCTGCTGATTGTCGAGCAGGGATATTTCCTGGAAGGTGATGGCGGTTTCATCGATACCGATTGCCTGTGCAGACAATGCGCGAACATTTTCTGTATCGAGAAGAGCGACATTGTTTTGTGCAGCCTGGGCTTCAATCATGGTCGTGCGTGCCTGAAGCTGCTGGGCATGCTCTGTCTGTTTCTGCTGGTGATGATACCACGCACCGCCGCCAGCGAGAATGCCGCAAATCAGCAGGCCGACACCGGCCTTTTTCATATGGGATTTGCTGAAGATGTTTCCTAATGCGGCCTGTACCGTTTGCATAGTTTCTTTTTTGTCCATTTTCGTTTCCTTCTAAGTTTTGTACGTATGATAGCAATCTTTGGTATGTTTATAGTATAGGGATTAAACCTAAACAAAAGTTAAACGGCAAAAAAATATTTTCGAAACGGCAAAATTTCTATTTCGTTAGCTTTTGTTTATATTTGTCCGCTATAATAAGGAAAAGATAATCAAGAGGAGGATGACAGGATGCAGGTACGGGATATTTCCGTTAAAAAGCGTTTGTTGTTTGCAAATTTCATGATGGTGTTCATCCCCGTATGCCTGTTGGCACTGATCGGCGCCGCAGCCTTTGCCGGGCTGAGGTTTACCGGAGCTGCGCAGCAGCGCGAGCTTTCTATGCTCTGGCCGGAAAAGGGACCGGCACTTTCGGTGCAGTTTGCTGTAAGCTCACTGCGGGTCAAAGCAGAAAAAAAGGGAGGGCCGAAGCTCCATGAAATGATGGAGGATTTGCAGCTGCTGGAGGCACAGGGAATTTGTGCGATGGTATTGCGGGATGGAGACGTAAGCTATATTACGCCGGGAGCAGATCGTATGCTGCTGCAGGAATCTGTGCGGAAAAAGTGCGGGGACAGCCAGTCGATGATGCTTTGGGATGATGATGATTTTGCTTTTTGTTATACTTCACCGCGCAGCGGTACGACAATCCTTGCGGCGGGAAATGTCCCTTTTCTTGCCAAGGGGAGTATTCCGGAAGGAAATACCCGGGATTTTTGGGAGGGCATTGTTTTCGTCATTCTGGGCCTGGCGATTGTCTTTATCATTGCTCTGGGTATCTATTTGTCCAGACTTTTATCGGAACAGATCCTGGAGCCGCTGGCTACGCTGCGCTTTGCTGCAAGCGAAATCCGAAAGGGCAACATGGAGGTGCCGCTGCAAGTGCAGACGCAGGATGAGCTGGGAGAGACTTGTCAGGCTTTTGACCGCATGCGCCAGGAGCTGAAAAAGGCGAAGGAGACACAGGAACGCTATGAACAGAATCGTAAGGAGCTCATAGCGGGCATTTCCCATGATTTGTCAACGCCGCTGACTTCGGTCAAGGGCTATGCAAGCGGTATTTTGGATGGGATTGCGCGGACGGAAGAAAAACAGCATCATTATATTGAAATGATTTATCAAAAGGCATGTACGATGGAGAAATTGGTAGAGAGCTTGTTTTTGTTTTCGAAACTCGATCTGGGACGTATTCCCTTTCGGCTGGAGGCAGTCGAGCTTTATAGTTATTTTTCGGATTTTGCGGCGGAGAGAAAAACTGTTCTCGCAGAACGGGGACTGGAACTTTCCTTCCTGCCGGAAAAGGAGCGGGCGGTTGTGCAGCTGGACCGCATGCAGTTTCAGCGGGTCATGGAAAATCTGATAGAAAATAGTATAAAATACAAGCAGAGGGAGCAGGTTCGTGTGCAGCTGATTCTGGAGAAACAGACGGACAGAATAAAGCTTTCGTTTGCGGATGATGGCGTTGGCGTAGCGAAGGATGAGCTGCCCAAACTGTTCGAGAGCTTTTACCGTACGGACCCGGCCCGTACGAACGTAGCCAAGGGCAGCGGCCTTGGCCTGGCAATCGTGAAGCAGATCATCGTTGGTCTGCAGGGAACAATATGGGCAGAACAGACTCCTGGCGGAGGGCTGACAATCTGTATACTGCTGCCAATTGTGGAGGATGAAGGATGAAAAAGATATTGCTGGTAGAAGATGATAAGGGAATTGCTGAATTGGAGCGGGATTATCTGGAAGCGAGTGATTTCGCGGTGGAGATTGTCATGGACGGCACGGAGGGATTGAAAAAGGCCCGGTCAGAGGACTATGATTTGCTGCTTTTGGATATTATGCTGCCTGGCGTCGATGGCTTTCAAATCTGCCGTGAGGTGCGCAAGGTACGGGAGACGCCAATTCTCATGGTCTCGGCGAAACGCGAGGACATTGATAAAATCCGCGGCCTTGGCCTGGGGGCGGATGACTATATCATCAAACCATTCAGCCCGGGAGAGCTTGTGGCTCGGGTCAAAGCGCATCTTGCGCGGTACGAGCGTCTGACGAAGGGGATGGCGCACAATCAGCAAAAAATATTGCAGGCAGGTGAGCTGGAAATCCAGCTGGATACGCATCGCGTATACGTGGCAGGCAGAGAGACGGCGCTTACGCATCGGGAATTTGAGCTGCTGGTATTTCTGGCGGAGAATCCAGGGATTGTCTTTAGCAAGGATAAATTGTTTGAACGCGTATGGGGCTTTGATGCTGTTGGTGATACGGCAACCGTCATGGTGCATGTGAATCGCATCCGGGAGAAAATCGAGCCGGATCCAGCGAAGCCAATCTATATAGAAACGGTATGGGGTGCTGGCTATCGTTTCCAGGGCTGAATATAAATATATAAAGGGACCGATAAGATGGGAGACTGTCTTATCGGTCTTTTTGTTTTGCGATTTTTTTCTTTTTGTTTAATCTTTGTTTATATTTGCCCGGTATACTCAAAGCAATCAATGAAAGCGAGGCAGGAAATATGGAAAGCATAATGGGATTGGATACGATGTTGATTTTTTGGATACAGAATCATCTGGTGTCGGGGGCTTTATCACCTTTGATGATTGGTTTGTCGACAATAGGGAATTTAGGAATTGTATGGATTTTGGCGGGAGCTGCTCTGCTCTGTACCAAAAAGTACCGCCGGGCTGGCGTGGCTGTTTTCATCGGACTGCTCTTCAGCCTGCTGGCAGGCAACGGTGTACTGAAGCATCTGGTCATGCGCGCACGGCCCTGTATCGATTATCCCTGGATGCCGATGCTGATCCAGATTCCGGCAGTCAATGATTTTTCGTTTCCTTCCGGACATACCTTTGGGGCCTTTGCAGCAGCGGCAGCGATGTTCCAGGGAGTCAGGAGATGGTGGGGAATCGGTGCAATGGGGCTGGCAGCAGCGATTGGCTTTTCCCGGATATATTTGTTTGTCCATTATCCCAGTGATGTATTTGCGGGTGCTCTTTTGGGACTCTATTTTGGCGGACTGGCCTGGTATCTGGCAGGCAGTCTTCCAGCAGTGCTGCAAAGAAAAATGTGTGCAGCAGATTTGAAAGTGAAACGATAAAATAAGGAGAATGATCAATATGATGGCAAATCGCAGTGTTTTTTTAGAGAAGTTTTTTTGTTCACCGACAAAGATTGGCAGCATTACACCGAGTTCGCGATTTTTGACCCGCAAGATGCTGGAAAACCTGCCCTGGGATAGAATCGGCAGCATGGTAGAGCTTGGCGCTGGTACGGGAGTTTTTACAGAGTACATTGCTGCGCATAAAAAGA
>CAZTAP010000222.1:0-3872 GCA_964611665.1 uncultured Selenomonadaceae bacterium
GTTGCTTATGAAAGCGGTCTTGCTGATGTCATCGATCCGCTCGCTGGTTCCTACTATGTAGAAGCCCTCACGAATAAGATTGAAGCTGAAGCTTGGGACTACATCAAGAAGATCGATGAGATGGGCGGCGCTGTTGCTGCAATCGAAAAAGGCTATATCCAGAAGGAAATTCAGGATAGTGCTTATAAATGGCAGATGGATGTTGAATCCGGTGCCAAGACTATTGTTGGTGTCAACAAATTCCAGGTTGAAGAAGAAGCTCCGAAAAATCTGCTTCGCGTAGATGCTTCGGTTGGTGAGAAGCAGAAAGCTAAGCTCGCTGACATGAAGGCACATCGTGACAATGCAGCAGTAGAGGCAAGACTGGCTGACCTCAAGAAGGCTTGCGAGGATGAGAACGAAAACCTCATGCCGCATATCCTTGCTGCTGTTAAGACTTACGCAACGCTCGGCGAAATCTGCGGCGTAATGCGTGAAGTGTTCGGCGAATACGAAGCACATGTCAATCTGTAAGATAAAGTAGATTTGGAGGGAATTTCAAAATGGAAAAAGTTAGAGTATTAGTAGCAAAACCAGGTCTGGATGGTCATGACCGCGGTGCTAAAGTCGTTGCCCGCGCCCTTCGTGATGCAGGCTTTGAGGTAATTTATACTGGCCTTCGCCAGACTCCTGAGCAGATTGCAAAAGCAGCTCTGCAGGAAGACGTTGATGTTGTTGCCATGAGTATCCTTTCCGGTGCTCATCCGCATCTTTTCCCGAAGGTTGTTGAGCTCGTCCGTGCCAACGGCATGAACGACACGCTCATCATCGGCGGCGGCGTTATTCCGGAAGGCGATATTCCGGCACTTAAAGAAGCTGGCATTGCAGAAGTATTCACACCGGGTACTCCGACTACAGCAATCGTTGACTTCATCAAAGCTAACGTAAAGAAATAATGGACTGTTGAGAGCTGGCAGCAGCATGTTGCTGCTGCCAGCCTTTCTTTATACTGCCAAAAAGGTGGTGCAGTGAATGGATATAGCAGAAGAACTTTTAAATGGGAACCAGCTGGCCTTGTCGCGTGCAATCACAGCAATTGAGAATGAGCGCGAGGATGCCGTAGAGATCATGAAGAAACTCTACCCGCATACCGGCCATGCTTTCGTTCTTGGCATTACAGGTCCGCCGGGTGCCGGCAAAAGCACGCTGACGGATAAGCTTGCGAAAGAATATCGCAAGCAGGGGAAAACCGTAGGGATTGTGGCAATTGACCCGACCAGCCCGTTTTCTGGCGGTGCCATTCTGGGTGACCGCATCCGCATGAACAGCCTCACGATGGATGAGGGCGTATTCATCCGGAGCATGGGAACGCGCGGCAGTCTGGGCGGTCTTTCACATAAGACAGCAGATGCTGTGAAGGCGCTTGATGCATTTGGCAAGGATATCATCTTTGTCGAAACCGTTGGCGTCGGACAATCTGAAGTTGATATCGTAAAGGCTGCGGATACGACGATGGTTGTACTCATTCCGGGCATGGGTGATGATATCCAGGCCATCAAGGCGGGTATTCTTGAGATCGGTGATGTATTCACTGTGAACAAGGCTGACCATGATGGAGCAGATAAACTCGTCACGGAAATCAATATGATGCTTGATCTCGATGGTGTCATGAAGGAATGGCGTCCGCCAATCCAGAAGGTCATTGCGAATCAGAACATTGGTGTGAAGGAAGTCGTTGCAGCGATTGAAAAGCATCATGAACATATCAAAGCCAATGGGCAGTTGACCAAACGACGTACGGAACGTACCAAAAATGAAATGCTGGATATCCTCAATAGCAATATTGGTTCTTACATATCGCGCAGGATTGTCGACACGGGCAAGCTTGACGAATATGTCCAGCAGATCAAAAGCCGTGAGACGGATCCATATACCGTTGTTGCGGATATCATGAAGACCATGCTGAAATAAACAGCAGGCAATTTTATAGGGGGTTAAAACATGTTCAAGATTTTAGGTGTAGACCATATCGGTATTGCAGTAGCAGATTTGAAGGAAACAGGCAGTTTCTGGACAGAGGCTCTTGGTCTCGAATGTACAGGTGAAGAGGTCGTTGCTGAGCAGAAGGTAAAGACGAGCTTCAACCCGACACCGAATGGCAGTGAAATCGAGCTTCTTGAAGCTACTGCGGATGACAGCCCGATTGCTAAGTTCATTGCCAAGAACAATGGCCGCGGCGGCATCCAGCATATCGCTCTTCGTGTTGATGACATCGAAGCAGCCATTGCTGACCTTCAGGCAAAAGGCGTTCGTATGATCGATACGAAACCGCGTTATGGTGCAGGCGGAGCAAGCATTGCGTTTGTTCATCCGAAATCTTCCTATGGCGTACTCGTTGAGCTTTGCCAGCATAAATAATAAAAATTAGCACTAGGTATTAAAATCTGCTTGCAATTTTTCAGGTTTTGATGCAAAATAGACACTGTAAGAAAAGTACTGCTATTTTAGGAGGTAAAAAATGGCTACTGTTCAGGAAAAAATTGATTTGATGAATGCCAAAAAAGAGCATATCCTTGCTGGCGGCGGCGAAGCCCGTATTGCCAAGCAGCATGCTAAAGGCAAAATGACAGCGCGTGAACGCATCAATATGCTGTTTGATGAGGACACTTTCGTTGAACTCGATCAGTTCATGAAACATCGCTGCACAAACTTTGGCCAGGAAAAGAAAGATCTTCCGGGCGAAGGCGTTGTAACAGGTTATGGTACAGTTGACGGCCGTCTTGTTTATGCATATGCGCAGGACTTCACGGTTGAAGGCGGTTCCCTTGGTGAGCAGCATGCACACAAGATTTGGAAGGTCATGGACCTTGCAATGAAGATGGGTGCTCCGGTCATCGGCATCAACGATTCCGGCGGAGCTCGTATCCAGGAAGCTGTTGACGCACTTTCCGGCTATGGCGGAATCTTCTACCGTAATACGGCAGCATCTGGTGTCATCCCGCAGATCTCTGTGATCATGGGACCATGCGCCGGCGGTGCAGTTTATTCTCCGGCAATCACGGACTTTATCTACATGGTAAAGAACACGAGCCAGATGTTCATCACTGGTCCGGCTGTCATTAAATCCGTTACGGCTGAGGAAGTTACGGCTGAAGCTCTCGGTGGTGCAATGACGCATAACACGACCTCTGGTGTGGCTCATTTCGCAGCAGAGAATGAAGAGGACTGCATCAATCAGATCCGCTATCTGCTGAGCTTCCTTCCGAGCAACAATATGGAGGATGCTCCGGTAATCGAGACGGATGATGATGCATCCCGTATGGATGAATCCCTCAATACGGTTGTTCCGGATAATCCGAATGCTCCGTATGATATGAAGGATGTCATTGCATCGATTGTTGATAATGGTGATTTCTATGAAGTACATGAGCACTTTGCAAAGAACATCATTACCTGCTTTGCACGTTTCGACGGCAGAAGCGTTGGTATCATTGCCAACCAGCCGAACGTTATGGCCGGCTGCCTCGATGTAAACGCTTCGGATAAATCCGCCCGTTTCATCCGCTTCTGTGATGCGTTCAATATTCCGCTTGTCAACCTTGTTGATGTACCGGGCTTCCTGCCAGGTGTTGATCAGGAGTACAGCGGTATCATCCGCCATGGCGCAAAGATGCTCTATGCTTACAGTGAAGCAACTGTACCGAAGGTTACGGTCATCACGCGTAAGGCATATGGCGGTTCCTACATTGCTATGTGCTGCCGTGAGCTCGGTGCTGACCAGGTTATGGCTTGGCCGACATCTGAAATCGCAGTCATGGGCCCTGCCGGTGCAGCGAATATCATCTTCCGCAAGGATCCTGATAAAGATGCGAAGACAGCTGAATATGTGGAAG
>CAZTAP010000223.1:0-3847 GCA_964611665.1 uncultured Selenomonadaceae bacterium
TTATCATTATTTTATCAACGCAGCAATCTGCATCAAGAATAATTTTTTCTATTTCTGCAGATTTTTAACGAATGCCAGGAAAATTTTCGAAAATTTAACAGCAAAATGGTGAAATTATGGTATAATATAATTAAATTATTGTATTAAGGGGATTGACTAAAAATGAAATATGAAGCAAGCATCACCGCCGTTGGAAACCTTGCACGTACGTTTTTGGAAAACAATAACAGTGTAATCCTTCTTGATGAAGGTATTCGTCCAAGTCTTTCGGATATGGTCGTCGAGCATACACCCGGCAAACTCACGGAAGATCTCAAAAAGGGCGATACACTCGTCATGGGCTCCTCGACCTTTAAGATTGTTTCTGTCGGTGATGTCGTCAATGACTCACTGAAAAAAGAAGGCCACTGCACACTCGTATTCAACGCCGAAGGCACGATGCCAGGGCAGATCATCCTCAAGGGACCTGTCGTACCGCGTCTTTCTGTCGGTGATAAAATCCAGTTCAAATAAGCTAAAAAGCGCTGCTTACGCAGCGCTTTTTTATTGCCCGGGTTGTTAAGAAAATGCTGATCAATCAGCGTTTCCTTAATCGATTCCCCGTATCATCTGGGGAACAAAGGGCTCTCCCAGACGCCGTACGCTTTCCCGTTCGATGAACAAGAGCGGCAGATCCTTGTTCGACTGCATCGGCTTGTCTGCCAAAAGCTCCAGCATGCCCTGTGCCGTCTTCATGCCCACAAGCTCATAGTCAAAGGCCACCGTCGTAAGCGCCGGATAGGATACGGCTCCCACGTCATAGCCGCCGAAGCCTGCTACCGATATCTCTTCCGGCACCTTGATGCCCCGTTCATGGAAATAACGCAGCACACCAAGTCCGATATTATCTGTCGCGCAAACAACTGCCGTCGGCTGCAGTGCACGGATTTCATCGCCTTTTTCGTAAGCGCTGAAAAAGTCAAAGCCCGTCTCTACAAAATCTACGCGCGCTTCCGGATTATTTTCCTGGAACGCTTCAATGAAGCCCTGCTTACGCTCGATGCCAACCGCATGGTCAGTCTCCGTTACACCCGCGAATACCACCTGCTTATGCCCCATCTGACGGAGGTAGGCCCCCATCATGCGCCCCGCGCCATAGTCGTTGATTTTCACGTAGTGTACTTCCGGATTCTGCTGTCCGGTAAAGACCAGCGGAATATCCATCATTTTCGCAATCTCCAGATGACGTTTCGTGATGCCAATGGAGTCAATGATGATGCCATCTACTCCCTGCTGCTGCAGATTCATGATATTGGCAATTTCCTTCTTCTTCTTCAGGTTGCTCACAAGCAGAATACCCTGGTATCCCTCAGGCTCAAGCATGCGATTGATTCCCGCAAGCAGCTTGCCTACCGTAACCGATGCCATACGCGGCAAAACGATGCCGATGAGCTTGCTCTGCTTCATCTTCAGCCGCTTGGCAAAAAAGTTCGAACGAAAGCCCGTCTCCTCGATGACCTTGCGTATTTTCTCCGCTTTTTGCTGGCTCACATAGCCTTGATTCAGATAGCGCGATACTGTGCTCTTCGATACGCCTGCAATCGTTGCAATATCTTGTATTGTTACCTTGTTTTCCATAAAAATCCTCCGCACTCAGCATTAAGACCAATACTTGTATTATACATGTTCAAGAATAAAAACAAAAGACTTATCCCTGCTCTGCAACAAAAAAAATTGCAAACGAAAGCGGCAGCCATTCGCTTGAACAGCTGCCGCCTTTTCTATAGGAAATCAGATTAAGAAGTTCCACTGCATACGATACATGTTGTTGACCTCGTTGGTATCGACATCCTTGCCGAACGTATACCAGGCAGTCAGACCCATATTCTTCGTTACGACATAGTCCGCACCGATACGGAATCCCTTGACATTCTTTACCCAGTCATCCGTATTGCTGTAGCTTGCAAGCATCGGGCTTCTGCGGTACATTGCAAAGATATCGAAAGAGCCCGGCTTCGTAAGATCCGCATTGCGGTAGGTAAGCTTCAGCAGATATGCACTGTTTGACGTACTTGCTACATCCGAAGCGGAATGTGTATGATCGACATTCGCCTTCGCATAGCCTGCATCCAGACGCAGATTCTCTGCCAGCTGCGAGGTTACGCCGAAGGTATAATAGTTGACATGCTGATCCGGCATCTGTCCCTGGTTCGGGTTGCCGCCAATGCGGTAGAAGCCTGCCTGCAGCTTCGTCTTGCCCATCGGTACATCAAAGAGTGCTGCCTGATAGTTCTGTGAGCGATAGTTATAGGAGTTTCCATCAATCGTGATATCGCTTGTCTTGTCATCCGTAGACGTTGCCTTGCCGGCTTCCAGCGTAACCGCGAAATCCTTCGTCTCATACTTCACCTGACCACCCGTGACCTTATCATCATAGACGAGGCCCATCGGCGAAAACGCACTGTAGCGTCCGGCTTTGATCGTCGTGCCGTGGCCGACCGGTCCGGCAAGGTAGAGCTGCTCAAACACAGAGTTCTGCAATGTCTGGTTCTCCCCGCCATAGTTCATCTGACGGCCATACTCGCTTTCGCCCTTGATGCTCCAATCGTTGTTGACCTTATACGCATAGTTGATATCGAGATTGATATGGCTGTTCGGCGTATAGCCGCCGCGGCTGTTCGGACGCGAAGCCGTCCTGCCGCCGGTATTGCCGCCATCGAAACGCACACGGCCCGAGCCATCGAACGTCAAGCGGTCCCATTTGCTGTCCGTTTTCGTGACCGCTGGTGCTGCCGGTGCTGACAGCGCAGAAAGTTTCTCATTCTCTACGCCGATTGCCGTCAGCTCTTTGGAATATTCCGTGACAAGCTGGTCGATGGTGCCCTGTGTCGCAGCATCTGCCTGATTTTCCTTGGACAAGGCCTTGGCTACGAGCACAGCCATCTCATTGCGCGTGAGGATCTGGTTCTTGTCGAAATTGCTGTCGCTGTAGCCTCTCACCAGGCCCTGATGTACAAGTCCGGATACTGCCTCATAGGACCAGTCCCCTGCCGGAACATCTGCGTAAGGATTTGCATTGGCCAGGCAGCTGCCTGCTGCACCAAAAACAATTGCTGCGGTAAGGATACCAATCGTGTTCTTCTTCATCAAAAATCTCCCCTTAATCTTTTCATTTCTCTTTTTCATTACATACTCATTTCCACTGCTGCCGCTCCGGATGCAGGCCCCGCCCCCACGGGACCTGTTTCCATTGATGGAGTGCAGCGTCTGGTTTATTCTTCTGTTTTAAAGAAGGTAAACGTCAGGCCGAAGGCAATGCCAAAGCCGATGAGGTTGACCAGGATATATTCGATCAGATGGTCAAGATACAGCAATGTGCCCGGGATAACCGTGATGCCCATGCCAGTTCCGGCAAGATGCATGATGCTTGCCGTAGCTCCGGCACAAGCACCGCCGACAAGTGCATATAGGAACGGTTTCACAAAACGCAGATTGATACCAAAGATGGCTGGCTCGGTAATTCCGAGGAAAGCCGGAATCGCTGAAGAAATATACAGCGCACGTTTCTTCTTGTTTTTCGTCTTCATTGCAACAGCAACGGCTGCACCGCCCTGAGCTACGATTGCGCCCGTGATAATTGCATTGAATGCATCACGTCCGGTAGAAGCCAGCAGCTGGATTTCCAACGCATTGAATACATGATGGACACCACTCACGACAACGACCTGCTGAATGCCGCCGACGATAAAGCCGCCAATGCCGAACGGAAGCTCAAGGAAGGTCTTGACCGCACCGAAAATACCAAGTTCGATGGTATGCATGACAGGTCCTACAACGAGAAGGCCAAGCAGCATGGAAATCAATAACG
>CAZTAP010000224.1:0-3846 GCA_964611665.1 uncultured Selenomonadaceae bacterium
TTGGAATAGTTGAGCATCCAGGCATTCGGTGAATATTTTTCCATGTAATGGACGATTTCCACAATGCCGCCGATGGAACGCATGCCATAAGCGATACCGCCAGGTCCGCAGGTTTCCTGTCCGAGTACGCCGTACTTCAATGGAATCTTCTCATCCTTTTCACGCATCGCGTACTTGCCTACGCGGATATGTGCCATGACAAAGTCCACATCGGTGAAGGCTTCCTCCGGATCCGTCGTCGCAGCGAATTCGATCTGCGGTGCGCGTTCCTTGAGTACGATAGCCATTGCCTTGGCAATCACGTCCTGGCGTTCTGCATCGTTATCGTAGAATTTGAGCTTTCTGAGCGGGAAGCGGTCCTGATGAGCAAGCAGCATCATGACGATGCCCGGAGTAAAGGTGCTGCCGCCGCCGGCGACTACAACAGAAAATTTCTTGTCTTCCTGATTTTTCATGGATATTTTCCTCCTGGTTTTTTCAAGTTTTTATTGGTCTGGCATCCTTTTTTCTTTCTCGCCGGCCGGCTTCGGATGTCGTTTCTTACTTCCTTCTGACAAGTATTATGTTACCATCAGATGCCGGTGAGTTCAATAGTTTCAAGGGGTTTAGGGATTTTTCACAGGTTTTGTGACAAATCATTCCCGGATCATCATTCTGCCCTGATTTTCCGCCAGATCTACCAGCAGCACTCCATCCGCAACGGCTGCGGAGTACTCCGGCTGCAGCGCATCGGTGAACACCGTGCCGTCTGCAAACTGTGCAGCAGGCAGGGCCGCCTGCTGTGCCTTGCCGCGGTTCAATGCCACGACAGCTGCTTCTTCACCCTGTGTGCGCGCAAAGGCATAAATGTCGCCTTCCGCTTTCATCGTATTCACATCGCCATGTGCAAAGAGTGCCTTGTGACTGTTGCGCACCCCGATGACACTGCGGTAATACGCAATGAGGTCCTGATCCTCTTTGCCCCATGGATAGGTGCGGCGGCAGTCCGGATCGTTGCTGCCATACTGCCCGGCCTCATCGCCGTAATAAATCGTCGGCATGCCCGGATAGCCCATGAGGAATGTTGCAGCGAGCTTCAGCCGTGCTTTGCCCAGCGCATAGTCGAAGTCCTGACGTGTCGCCTGCGCCGCATTGTCCTTGCCGCCGCCGAATTTGTAGATGGCGCGCACGGTGTCGTGCGAATCCACGATATTCATGAGGTCATAGAGTGCTTCCTTCGGATAGTTCTGACGCAGTACGGTCAGCTCATCATCCGCAGCCTTAGCATCGCCGCGATTCAGGAAGAGATCGCCGAGCGCGGCGGAAAGCTTGTAGTTCATGACGGAGTCGAACGCATCACCCGTGAGGAACTGCGTGCCATCCTGCCAGATTTCTCCAAGGATGAGCGGCTCATCGCCCTGCTTCGTCCGGATTGTCTTGACCTCCTCACGCATATTGGTCCAGAAGCCCGGCGGCACCTCCTTGGCTACATCAAGCCGCCAGCCGGAAAGTCCGTCACGGAACCATTTGGTGATGACCGCATCCTTATCATAGAGCAGATAATTGCCAAGATCCGAGGTCTTCGTGCCGGCCTCGCTGCCCGGATAGTCTGCATCCCTGAACGGTACGAGGCTCGAATACCCCTGCCAGTCGTGGTACAGATATTTGTCGCCCATCTCATCCCTGCCTTTCTGGTTCTTGATTTCAAACCAGTTTTCCCAATGATACGGGCTGAATACCTGGCCCTCAGCAATGAGCTGCTTTTTCGCTTCTTCCTTTGCCTGGTCTTCCTTCATGTGCTTCGTGTTCATCAGGTCATAGACACGTGACCAGAATTCATAGGCGCCAACCCATTTGTATTTGCTGTAACGATCGAAGTAAATGGAATCATCACCAATATGGTTGAACACGCCGTCCATGATCAGGCGCATGCCGCGTTTCTGCATCTCGGAAACCAGGAGATCGAAATCGTTCATCGTGCCGAGGAACGGGTCCAGTGCGCCATAATCAACGGAATCATAGCGGTGATTGGAGGCCGCGTTCATGATTGGGTTGACATAGATTGCTGTCACGCCGAGGTCCTGCAGATAGTCGAGCTTCTTCGTGATGCCCGCCAGGTCGCCGCCAAAGAAATCGTTGCATTCCCATTTGTCGCCATCTGCCGCAGGCGATTTGCTGAAGTTCGCCGGCAGGTCGTTCCAGGCACGATGCTGCACGGGCTGATGGCCGCGTGCTTCTGTGCGCGCATTGTCGTTCGAAGTATCGCCGTTGAAGAAGCGGTCCGGGAAGATCTGATAAACGACTGCTTCCTTGGCCCAGTCCGGCGTATGATAATCTGCACGGTAAACCGTGAGCTGGAACGGCTTGGCACCACGCAGGGTCACCATGCCGGTATGCCCGGGCTTTGCATCATCGCCGTATTCTTTCACGCCGTTCAGCAGAAATTTGTAGCCATAGATGCCATTGCTGTCCGGGGTAAGCGTGACGCTCCAGAGATCAAGTCCATCCTTCGTGCCGACGAGCTGCATGTCATAGCTCTGGCTTGTGCCATCATCATAGCTTGGATTGTATTCATCGCCGCCATTGGCCGTGATCTTTGCCTTGTACAATATGAGTTGTGCCTGCTGGACATCGCCATGCTGCGCCTGCAGGGAAAGCTTCACCGGCGTACCGGCGCGCACTGCCTCAAACGGGCTGCGGAAGTCCGTATTCCAGCTGTCATGCAGCAGTTTGTCCTCATGGATGCTGCCGTCATCAGCCACGAGCTTCTTTGTCGCTGCATCATAATAGAATGTCGCATCACCGTCCCGCGCAATGGTCACATTCTGTTTTACTGCAGCCTTGCCCTTCTGCGTTATTTCCAGCGCATAGGTACCTGCCTTGACGGGCAGCGTCGTCTGATAGAACTGGTCCATGAGCATATCCTGCATGACATGCTCGCCCTTGCTGCCGGCGAGGTCACCGCCCAGTACCGGAAGCTCATCTTCTTTGAGCATCTTGTAGTTCGTGCTGTCCTTGATCTTATGCGTCTTATCGTTGTAATAGAAGGTGACCTTCTCCGGCTTCTCCAGATTCATCTGGACATTTGCGCCATCGAAATTGCCGCCCAGCCCATAGTTTTCCGCCCAGCTGCCATTGACTGAAATCTTGTAATAATAATTTCCGGCCGGAAGGTCTGCCGTATAGGTATAGAAGCTGTGCCCGGCCTCCTGCATGCGTGCCTTGGTATCGCCCGGGTCCCAGTCCTTGGCCGCACCGACCTTGGTCTGGATGGTCCCGGTGACAACGAAGCTGCGCTGCGCCAGGCTCTTCTGGATCTCTGCCTGCTCCGTCTGCATGCCCTCATAGGCATAGGTGACTGCATGGGATGCTGCATCATAGGTAAACGTGACTTCGTGCGCTTTGGTCAGCCTGAGCTCCATATTTTTGCCATTGGCTGCGCCGTCTGCGCCATAGTTCGTATCCCAGCCGCCCCCGATGGCAATCTTGAATTCATAATTGCCGGCCGGAAGCGTACCCTTGAACTGATATTTGCCATTGCCCAGAGACTTCATGATGGTTGCCGGTGCGGCAGGATCCCAGTCCTTGGCTGCGCCGAGCTTCGACTGCAGGCTGCCAACGAGTACGACATCCTGCGCACCGACAGCTGCGGCCGCCTCTGCCTCCGAAGCGAATACGGTGAGCTGCGGCATCGTCACAGAAAAAGGAACAACGAGAAGTCCTGCGGAAAGAGCCATGCCAATCGCACGGGATAAAATTTGTCTGCGATTCATCCAAAATTCCTCCTCAATCTTGAAAAAAGGAACTGTTGCACGTAACGTATAAATCGATTAAATATGCAAATTCGTCAAACCCACCACCGCTGAA
>CAZTAP010000225.1:0-3802 GCA_964611665.1 uncultured Selenomonadaceae bacterium
GTCTGCTTCATCTCTTCCTTCACATCATCCTTGCTCATCTTGAGATCCTGCGTATTCTGCCATTTCTGATACGCAAGGTCAAGGATAGCCATGAGCAGGAAAACGCCGCAAATCTGAAAGGCCAGCGAAAAAATGATTTCAGCAATCCTGGTCATGCTCGTATAAAGATCAAGATAAATATATTCCGGCATCTTCATGATCTCATCCATAAGATAGCGATAAATAAAAAAGCCAATGATGATGATCTTCAAAATCGATTTGAACAGTTCGACAAGAGAACGCTTCGAAAATATCCGGCCAAAGCCATTGATCGGGTTCAGGCTGTCAAACTTGAACTGCAGCGGCTCAGTCGTAAAGTTGATGCCTACCTGAAAAAGATTGATTGCCAGACCAATGACCATGATGACCAGCATAACAGGAAATGCCGTCTTTGCCAGAATGAGCACAATGTCGATAAAGATCCGCATGACCGATTCTGTATCAACGCTCTGGTTCAAATGAGCAAAAACATAAATTGTATAAGTCGAAAGCTGCCCATAGATAAAGGATCCCAGAACCTTCATCGCAAAAAAGCCGCCAATGAGTACAAACGCTGCACTGATTTCCTGACTTCGGCCGATCTGCCCTTTCTTCCTGGCATCCGAACGACGCTTTGATGTAGGCTCCTCCGTTTTTTCTCCAGCAAAAAGCTGCAGATCGAAGCAGAAAAAGCTATTGCAGTGCTTTGAGTGCAATGGAGATATTTCCATACATTTCATTGAACAACACATCCAGAAACATAATATAAAACGGCAGCATAATCGATAAAACAAAAAGTCCTACCACAATCTGCATGGGAATGCCCACAACAAAAATATTAAGCTGCGGCATTGTCCGCGCAAGCACGCCCAGTCCCACATTGGTAAGCAAAATAGCAAAAGTCACTGGCATGGCGATCTTCATACCAGTCAAAAATATCCCTGTCGTAAAATCAACCATGAGATTCGTGAGTCCAAGACTTGGGCTTACTGCCAGCAGCGGAACCGTCTGAAAGCTCTCAAACAGAGCCGCAATGATCATATGATGTCCATTGGTTACCAAAAAAATAATAAGTCCCAAATTATAAAGAAAACTCCCGATAAGCGGAATCTGCTGACCGGAAGTAGGATCCATAACATTTACGATAGAAAATCCCACCTGCATATCCATAATCTTACCAGCCATATGAATTGCAGAAAATGAAACATACGCGACAAACCCGATAAGCCAGCCTGTAAAAAGCTCCGCAATCACAGACAGCGCATACAATAAGATTCCGGCTGGTGCCTTTACCCCCGCCGCCGAATCAACAACAGGAAAAAGAACCACAGAAATCGTCAGAGTCAGACCGACGCGCATATACGTCGGGATATTGATGCTGCCAAAAAACGGTGCAATGAGAAACACACCACTAACCCTTGTAAGCAGCAAAAAAAATACAGCCGCATGATTTTGCAGCAAATCGAAAAAATCCAACGCTCCATCCTCTCAACTCACCCAATATAAAGCGGTAAATTAACAAAAATATTTGTCACATACTCAACCATGATCCGCAGCATCCATGGGCCGAAAATCAGGATTGCCACAAACACCGCAATAATTTTCGGAATAAATGCCAGCGTCTGTTCCTGGATTGAAGTAGTCGCCTGAAACACACTGACCAGCAGGCCGACCAGCAGGCCAAGCCCCAGCATCGGTGCAGATACCAGCATAACGACCATCAAGGCCTCCTGCCCAAGCTGAATGACCAAATCCCCTGACATTTTATCCCCTTCCTACTTGAAGCTTACAATAAGCGATTTTATCAACAAATGCCAGCCATCTACCATGACAAAAAGCAAGATTTTAAATGGCAGCGAAATCATCACCGGCGGCAGCATCATCATGCCCATCGACATCAGCGTACTCGCAACAATCATGTCAATGACAATGAACGGAATATAAATCATAAAACCAATCTGAAACGCAGTTTTGAGCTCACTGATAATATACGCCGGAATCAACGTCATCGTGGAAACATCTGCCTGAGACTCCGGCCGCTCTGCCTGTGAAAGATTCACAAACAGTGCCAGATCCGACTCACGTGTCTGCTTGAACATAAACTCACGGATTGGTGCCATCGTATTATCCAACGCCTGCTCCTGCGTAATCTGTCCGTTCAGATACGGCTGTATCCCTTGTTCATTCGCCTGCGTCCAATATGGCGACATGATATAAAAGGTCAAAAATAAAGAAAGCGCAACCACAACCTGATTTGGCGGCACATTCTGCGTGGAAAGGGCATTACGCAAAAATCCCAGAACAACGACGATGCGGACAAAAGAAGTTGTCATAATCAAAATCGACGGTGCGATAGACAAAATCGTAAGCACCGCCATGACCTGCAGGGAAACCGACACATCCTGCGGATTATTCGATGCCCCTACACCGATATTCAAATTTGGAATCAAGGGCGCTGCAAACGCGTCCCTGGCTGCAAACAAACAGAAAAGCAAGATTCCTGCGGCAAAAAGCGCCCGTCGTCTTTGCATCAACGCCTCACAACCCCTTTTCATCAGCGAAACCCGTCCTTCTTAAAAATCGCAGGAATCCGCTTTGCCAGTTTCTCCAGCGAACCAAACTGCTGTGTAAAAAGCCCTGCTTCAAACGGCTGCGGCTTCTGTCCCAGCATACGTCGGTGAATACGCTCGATCTCTTCTGCATCCGTAATCTCACGCAAAAGCGTAATCGAATGCTCGGTAACCCCCAGCAGAAAAACCCGCTCAGCAAGCTCAACCACACAAACGGAACGATTTGGTCCCAAAGGAAGATGCTCAAGGATACGTCCGCCTTGTCCGTTCATCACCGGACGAAAGCGTCCGCTCAAAAAACGGGAAGCAAAATAGGCCATGACCACGACAAAAGCAAATACAGCAAACAAACTGATCAGATAGGCCAGTGTCGACCACCAGGAAACCTGCGAGGGATGCGGATCTGCATTTTCATAGCCTGCAAGATAGCCTCCGCTGCCTGCCGCAGTATCTGCTGCGGCAAGCGCCAGAGACGGCAGGACAAATAAGAAAAGCAGTACGATTCCTGCACCAATAAAATACCTTTTCTGAGCCATCAGCCAACAGCTTTACGGACAGCTTCCAACACACGATCCGCCTGGAAAGGCTTTACGATAAAATCACGTGCACCAGCCTGAATGGCTTCAATGACCATAGCCTGCTGTCCCATAGCACTGCACATAACGATCTTGGCATTCGGATCGACCTTTTTGATTTCCTTCACAGCACTGATACCATCCATCTCCGGCATGGTAATATCCATCGTAGTAAGATCAGGTTTAAGCTCCTGATATTTCTCCAAAGCCTTCATCCCATTCTCCGCCTCACCGACAACCTCATAGCCGTTCTTCGTAAGGATATCCTTAACCATCATTCTCATGAATGCCGCATCATCAACGACTAATACTCTAACTGCCATTTTCATCTCTCCTCATCTCAGTTTACAAATACCAGTTTATTTGTAATTATTATATATGAAATATCTTTTTTTCACAAGCTTTATGTCCTACTTATTGAAGCTTCTGGGCTCTTTCTGCCGGACTCACAATATCTGTAATGCGCACGCCAAAGTTCTCATCAATGACCACAACCTCGCCTTTTGCCAGGAACTTGCCGTTTACCTGGATATCGACAGGCTCGCCAGCCAGCTTATCAAGCTCGACAATAGATCCATTCGAAAGTTCCAGAATATCCTTGATGGACTTCTTCGTTCGTCCAAGCTCAACCGTAATCTG
>CAZTAP010000226.1:0-3792 GCA_964611665.1 uncultured Selenomonadaceae bacterium
TATGTCGATTTGTAATACATTTAGCTGAATCCATGCAGCAATTTGTAGGCAGGTTGTCCATTTTTTTGTTTAACTTGTTGTGCTCGGTCCCAAAAACTGCTATAATGAGAAATAACGAAAGAATCTGAATAATAAAGAATCTTTCCTGGATTATGCAGAAAATACGGATGATTAAAGGCATCTGAATACAAAAACAGGAGGTATATCGATGGATCTACAGGAGGTCGCAGTCTGTGTGAAAAATGGGGAAACCTTTTTGGGCATCGAGCTTGGCTCGACACGCATCAAGGCTGTGCTCGTTACGCAAAATTGTCATACAATTTCTTCCGGAAGCTATGCCTGGGAGAACCGGCTGGAAAATGGTATCTGGACCTATGATCTGCAGGAAGCCTGGAAGGGCATTCAGGTCTGCTATGCGCAGCTGGCCGGTGAAGTGAAAAGCCAGTATCATGTGCCGCTGCAGAGAATTGGTGCAATCGGTATCAGTGCGATGATGCATGGCTATCTGGCGTTCAATAAAAAGGATGAGCTGCTGGTGCCGTTCCGTACCTGGCGCAATGCAATCACCGGGCAGGCAGCCGATGAGCTCACACAGGCACTGCAGTTCAATATTCCGCAGCGCTGGAGCATTGCGCATCTTTATCAGGCGGTCCTGAAGGGCGAGGCGCATCTCGCAGCGCTGGATTTTCTGACGACGCTTGCTGGCTATGTGCATTGGCAGCTGTGCGGGGAGAAGCTTTTGGGCATCGGGGATGCATCGGGCATGTTCCCTGTGGATGAAGCGACGGGAACTTATGATGCGAAGATGATGGAGATATTCAGCAGTCTGGCAGCTGTGCGGAAGTATTCCTGGAGGATCGGGGATATCCTGCCGGGTGTTCGCAAGGCTGGGGAAAAAGCCGGCAGATTGACAGAGGCTGGAGCAAGACTGCTCGATCCGAGCGGGACACTTGCTGCTGGCAGCATCATGGCACCGCCGGAGGGTGATGCGGGGACTGGCATGGTGAGCACGAACAGCGTGCGCAAGCGCACGGGCAATATTTCTGTCGGCACTTCAGCATTTTCGATGAATGTGCTGGATGCACCGCTGAAGTCACTGCATCGGGATATTGATATCGTAACGACGCCGGATGGAGCGCCTGTGGCCATGGTACATATCAATAACTGTTCATCGGATATCAATGCCTGGGCCGGACTGTTCGGCGAGTTTGCTTCTGCGATTGGCTGCAAGCTGCCGGCAGATGAGCTGTATGCAGCACTTTTCCAGCAGGCAGCAAAGGCAGATGCAGATGCGGGCGGTCTTTTGAACTATAGCTATCTTTCTGGGGAAAATATTACGCGCATGGAGACGGGACGGCCGTTATTTGTACGCACGCCGCACAGTCATATGAACCTGGCAAATTTCATGCTCACACAGCTTTATGCGGCGTTTGCGCCACTGAAGATTGGCATGGATATCCTCATACAGGAGGAGCAGGTCAGAACGGATTCCATGATTGCGCAGGGCGGCCTGTTCCGTACACCGGTCATTGCGCAGCAGGCACTGGCCGATGCGCTGGAGCTTCCGATTACAATCATGGAGACAGCTGGTGAGGGCGGTCCATGGGGCATGGCTGTTTTGGCCGTATTTGCAGCACAGCGTGAAGCAGGGGAAACACTGGCGGACTTTTTGGATAAAAAGGTATTCTGTAATGCAAAAGCATCTACTTTGGTGCCGAGACCTGAGGGCACTGCCGGCTGCAAGGCATTCCTTGCACGGTATAAAGCTGGGTTGTCTGCAGAGGAAGCTGCCGGAAAAGCAATTGCAGATCTGGTACAGCGTACATGAAATAAGTAGTGAGAAAGTACGCTGGATGAATTTTCTTAGTTATTTCGTGGATGCTGTACTAGAGAGGATGAATTTTGCTATGCTGGAAGAATTGAAGCAACAGGTTTATGAAGCGAATATGCGTCTGCCTGAGCTTGGACTGGTAACGTTTACCTGGGGCAATGTTTCCGGAATCGACCGGGAAAAGGGCCTTTTTGTCATCAAGCCGTCGGGGGTGGCCTATGAAAAACTTACTCCGGAGGATATGGTCGTTGTGAATCTGGAGGGTGAAGTTGTCGAGGGCAGGCTGAATCCGTCGAGCGACACGCTTACGCATATGGTGCTTTATCGTGAGTTCCCTGAGGTGGGCGGCATTGTGCATGCACATTCGCCCTGGGCGGTATCCTTTGCACAGGCCGGCATGGGGATCGAGGCCATGGGAACTACGCATGCCGATACGTTTTATGGGGATGTACCGGTCACTGAGGCATTGACCCGGGAGGAAATCGAGGCAGCCTATGAGGAGAATACCGGCCATGTCATCGTTCGTACCTTTCGGGAACGCGGCATCGAGCCTATGGCGGTACCGTCGGTGCTCGTCAAGCAGCATGGGCCGTTCAGCTGGGGGCCGACGCCTGGCAAGGCCGTTGAGACAGCCAAAATCCTGGAGGTCGTAGCCGGGATGAACTATCATGCACTGCAGCTCACGCGTGCAGACAACCGCGTGCCGCAGTATTTGCTGGACAAGCATTATTATCGCAAGCATGGTGCAAATGCTTATTATGGACAAAATAACGCAAAGTCCCAGTCAGGGGCTTCCCATCGTTGAATCAATAAATCAGAGGAGCGTGTGTTTATGTTAAAGGTCAGAGATTACGAGTTTTGGTTTGTGGCAGGCAGTCAGCATCTTTATGGTGAGGAGCAGCTCAGAAATGTCGCGCGTGATGCTGAGGCAGTCGTCAAGGCGCTCAACGAGAGCGGCAGGCTTCCCTATAAGGTGGTCTGCAAGGGCGTTATGACAACGGCTGAAGGTATTACGCAGTTCATGAAGGATGTCAACTATCAGGATCAGGTAGCTGGTGTGATCACCTGGATGCATACCTTTTCCCCGGCGAAAAACTGGATTCGCGGCACCAAGCTGCTGCAGAAGCCGCTGCTGCATCTGGCAACGCAGTATTTGAACAAAATCCCGTATGATACGATTGACTTTGACTATATGAACCTGAACCAGAGCGCGCATGGTGATCGTGAATACGGCTATATCAATGCACGCATGGGCATCAAGAACAAGATCGTCTATGGCTGGTGGGGCGATGACGAGGTGCAGGCGGAGATCGCGGACTGGGAGGATGTGGCTGTTGCATATAATGAGAGCTATCGAATCAAAGTCTGCCGTTTCGGCGATACGATGCGCAACGTGGCAGTTACGGAAGGCGACAAGGTAGAGGCGCAGATCCAGATGGGCTGGACTGTGGATTATTATGGCGTGGGAGACCTGGTGGCGGAAATCGGCAAGGTAAGTGGAGCTGCGGTGGAGGAGGAATATCAGAAGCTGCAGAACGACTACGTGCTCACACCGGGCGATCATACGGCAGAGAAGTTCGAGCACTCTGTGCGCGAGCAGCTCAGACAATATCTGGGTATCCGGAGCTTCCTGGAAAAGGGCGGCTATACGGCATTCTGCACGAATTTTGAAGATCTCTGGGGACTGGAACAGCTGCCGGGGCTCGCATCGCAGCTGCTTATGCGCGATGGCTATGGCTTTGGTGCAGAGGGCGACTGGAAGACTGCAGCGCTCGTCCGCCTGTTGAAAATCATGGCACATAACGATCGTACGGTCTTCATGGAAGACTATACGCTGGACCTGCGCAAGGGACATGAGGCAATCCTTGGCGCGCATATGCTCGAAGTCGATCCGACGATTGCCAGTGACAAGCCGCGCGTCGAGGTCCATCCGCTGGATATCGGCGACAAAGAAGATCCGG
>CAZTAP010000227.1:0-3784 GCA_964611665.1 uncultured Selenomonadaceae bacterium
AGTACCTCATGGATATCTCAAAAGAAGTTGCCAATGGCAATCTTACGGTCTCCGTACAGGCAAAAACCCAGGATGAATTTGGCGTCCTGACCAATGCCTACAAAGATACCATCACCAATCTGCGTACCCTCATCGATCATATCCAGAAAACCTCGGAAAATGTTGCTGCCTTCTCGGAGGAACTCACGGCCAATGCAAGCCAGTCAGCTCAGGCAACGCAGCAGGTAGCAATCTCGATTGGCAATGTAGCCGCTTCAACAAGCCAGCAGGGAGCTTCCGTCAGTGCTTCTGCCAACGATATCCGGGCAATGTCCGAAGACATCCGCGGTTTTGAGGACAGTGCCTCTGCTTCCTCCGCCTCCGCTCATCGCGTAGAGGATATTGCCACAAAGGGACAGACCGCGATTGCAGGTGCGGTTACCCAAATGAATCAAATCACCGATTCTGTTACGGAATCTGCTGCTGTCATCGAAAAACTTGCAGAACGCTCCATGGAAATCGGTCAGATCAGCGATACCATTTCCAATATCGCCGATCAGACCAACCTGCTCGCACTCAATGCTGCCATCGAGGCAGCACGCGCTGGCGAAGCAGGCCGCGGCTTCTCGGTCGTCGCCGAAGAAGTGCGAAAACTCGCTGAAGAATCCGGACAGGCAGCACAGCAGATTGCAGCCCTCATCGCCACCATCCAGACGGACACCGTGCAGGCAGTCGAGCGCATGAAGAAAGGCACCGAAGATGTCCAGGGAGGCAAGGACGTCGTAAACAAGGCCGGCACAGCTTTTGAAAGCATCGCCAATGCGGTCAGCGAGCTCACTGCCAGCTCCGAATCCATCCTTTCTGCTGCACAGCGTTCCGCCCAAAAAGCGGCCCAGCTTGTCGCTGTCATGGATGGCATCAATAAAAGCGGCCGCGATGTTGCCGCCGAAACAGAATCTGTATCAGCTGCCACAGAAGAACAGTCCGCTTCTATGGACGAAATCGCTGGTGCGAGCCAAAAACTCGCAGAGCTTGCACAAGAGCTGCAGAATTCCACGACGAAGTTCAAACTGTAAAGGAGCGATCTACCATGAAAAAAATACTATCTCTTCTCTGTCTTGCCCTTTTTCTGGTATCCGCGCTTTTCCTTACAGGCTGCGGCAAAGATACAGCTTCTGCCAAACGCGTCGATATCTTTTTCCCTGCCGGCCTGGCCCGTTTCGAGGCCAGCGGACAAACCCTGAAAAGCTCATTGGAAGGCCAGGGCTTCACCGTCAACCTGCAATTTGCTGCAACAGCAGATGAACAGGGACAGCAGATTGAAAAAGCTGCCAGTGATGGAACAAACTGCGTTGTCATCGCTGCGGTCGATTCCAAAGCCGTGGGCTCATCCCTTGCCAAGGCCAAAGAAAAAAAGATTCCGATCATCGCCTATGACCGCCTGCCGCTCAACACGGATGCTGTCGATTATTATGCAACCTTTGATAACGAAGGCATCGGCGTTGCCATGGCCAAATATGTCGAAAACAAATTCAATCTCAAGCAGAACGGCGGTCCTTATACCATTGAGTTCTTCCAGGGCTCCGATGATGACAACAACGCCGTACTCATCGATAAAGGCATGATGTCCATCCTTAAACCCTATATTGACAAAGGACAGCTGGTCGTAGCCTCGGGGCAGACACGGTTCCAGGATACAACCATCAAGGGCTGGGACGGAAAAAACGCCGCTGCCCGTCTCAAGCAGCTTGTCTCGCAATATTACAGCGGCCGCAGCCTTGACATCATCATGTCAGCCTCAGACAGCATCTCCGAAGGCCTTGTCGATCCTGCTGCCGCCGGGTATAGTGGTTCGCAGCCATTTATTACAGGTCAGGACGCTACACCAAAAGCACTTGATTCCGTACAAAACGGCAAACAGGGCATTACCCTCAAAAAGAGTGATGCTTTGCTGAACGGCAAATGCATCCGTATGATCAAAGCCGCTGTAGAAGGCACTCAGCCAGAACTCAACGACCTGAAAACCTACAACAACGGCTCAATAACCGTTCCCTCTTATCTGTGCATTCCGACAATCATCGACAAAGACAACCTTGCCGAAGCAAAAGACTGATCTAAAGCAGGCCAGGACTCCACATGAGCCCTGGCCTGCTTATCCAAAAACCCAATAAAACAAGAAGGAGAATTCACCATGAAAAGAAAAAGCATACTTTTTCTGCTTGCAGCCTTCCTGCTGCTCACGGTCTTTGCTGTCACAGCCTGTAAAGACAACAATGATTCCAGCGATAAAAAAGTAGCGATTGCTATGGCAAATTCTTCTGCCAGCTGGCAGCGCAACGGACAAGATATCAAACAGGAGCTGGAAAAGCAGGGATTCACCACAGACCTGCAGTTCGCCGATACGGCAGAGCAGCAGGCAAATCAACTGCGTGCCATGCTGGAGGAAAATCCGAAATGCATCATCATCGGTGCAGTCAATTCTGAAGCTCTGACGGATGCCCTCAAAGCAGCCAAAGAGAAAAAGATCCCGGTCATTTCCTATGACCGCCTGATCATGAATAGCGACAGTGTGTCCTATTACGCCTCCTTTGACGGTGAAGCCGTCGGTACAGCCATGGGAAAATATCTGGAAGCTGCGCTGAACCTCAAATCTGGTGCGGGTCCTTATAACATCGAAATTTTTGCTGGTGACCCGGCAGATAACAACGCCCATGTATTCTACCATGGCGCCATGAAGATTCTGCAGCCGTATTTTGACAAGGGACAGCTCGTCTGCCGTTCCAAAGAAACTACCTTCGATGCAACAGCCACCAAAGACTGGAAGCCGGAAAATGCCCAGGCCCGCATGGAAAAGCTGCTCGCCAAGTACTATGCAGATGGCACGACACTGAACGCTGTGCTTTCCCCGAACGATGGTCTGGCCGGCGGCATCATCCAAGCACTGGAAGCCGGCTATCACGGAAGCTGGCCGCTAATCACCGGGCAGGATGCGGACAAAGGCGGGCTGGAAGCCATACGTCAGGGCAAGCAGGCCATCACGATTTTCAAAGATCCAAACATTCTCAATGCAAAATGCGTCAAGATGGTCAAAGCTGTCGTAGAAGGCACGCAGCCGGACATCAACGATAACAAGAACTATAACAATGGTGCAATTACTGTACCGGCCTATCTCTGCACACCGTTGATCATCGACAAGGACAATCTGGACGAAGTAAAATAAGCACCACGGAAAAACAGGCAGAGCCGCGGGGAATATTTTCCCCGCGGCTCTGCCTGTTTTTCGTTCTCTTTACGTTACGATGGGAAGATAAAGCGTGATCTTCGTCCCCTTGCCCAGCTCACTTTCCAGGGCAATGCGGATGCCATGCTGCTCGGCAATCCAGCGCGCAATGGAAAGTCCCAGCCCGGTACCGCCCACACCGCCTTCTGCTTTAGTTCGGGAACTGTCCACACGGTAGAAACGGTCAAAGACCTTTTTCTGGTTCTCCTTCGCGATGCCGATACCGTCATCAGCAAGCTCCAGACACATTTCTGCACCAAGCTGGTACGAAGAAATGGTCAGATGTCCGCCCTCCGGCGTGTATTTCAGGCTGTTCTCGAGGAAAATACGCATCATCTGCTTGATGGTGACCGCATCCACGAAAACCATCCCATCTTCATTCCGCAAAAGCTCCACACTGTGCGTTTTTGCAATGAGCTTGATTTTCTTGGCCACGTCGCCCACAATATCAGCAAGATTGAACGTTTCCTTATGCAGTACCTGCCGGTTCTGATCGGCACGTGCCAGGAACAGCAGCTTCTCGAT
>CAZTAP010000228.1:0-3778 GCA_964611665.1 uncultured Selenomonadaceae bacterium
GATTTGAAGAAGTTGCCAATGCGCATTATAAAAATTTGAATGAAAATGACCGCTATATCCTGCGGCGAATCTGTGCGGACAAAGAAGCCTGCCGGAATCTGCCGATTCAGGGGCTTGCCGATCATTGCAATGTCTCACGCACGACGATCCTGCGCTTTGCGCAGAAACTGGGGTTTGAGGGCTACAGTGCGATGAAGGCTTTTCTGGCCTTTGAGGCACAGGAGATACCGCAGGAGGAGACAAGAGATATGACTGCCTGCCTTTATGCAGATATGGAGGCACTGCGTGAGCAGGTTGCCCCGGAACGCACGGCACCGGTCTGCCGGCTGATGGCAGCGGCTTCCCGCATTTTTGTCTATGGCACGGGAGCCACGCAGAAGGAGATTGCCAAGGAAATGCAGCGCATGTTCATGAGCCTGCATAAATACCTGAATCTCATTGATGGGGAAGCTGAACTGCAGAACCTGCTGGCGGATCTGCAGCCGCAGGACATGCTGCTGCTCATTTCCTTTTCCGGCGAAAATGCCTTTCTGCAGGATATGGTGCAGAAGCTGGCAATCCGCGGCGTACCATATATTTCTATGACCAGCTTGTCCGAGAACTTCCTTGCGCAGCATGCGAAACAGGCACTTTATATTCCGATTACCCCGGTGAAGACGCTGCAGGGAGAATACTATTCCACGGTCCTTTTCTTTGTAGCGGTCGATATTCTCATGCGCCGCTATATCGAATATGACCGTGATATGAAGCAAAAGGATGGAAGTAAATATGAGACTTGAAGAGATCATCAACCGGCATAAGACGGAACTTGGCACAACGGATCTTTTGATCTGGAAATACATCTACAACCATCGTGCCCAGGTGCGTCATATGTCGATTCACGAGCTGGCGCGCGTGTGCAGCGTATCGAGCACGACGGTTGTGCGCTTTGCGCAGAAGCTTGGCATGGACGGCTTTGGCGAGCTCAAGGCCGTCATGAAGCTTGAGGATACGCCTTCCCTCGTGGACAGCGGCAATGTGCTGCAGGATATGGGCAGCTTTTACAAGCAAAGCTGGGAAAGCATCGTGAAACGCAACTTTGATGCGGCCAGCCGCCTGATCCATGAGGCGAGCCGCGTCTTTGCCTTTGCCTCAGGCTATGTGCAGAGCAATGTCGTGCAGGAGCTGAAGCGGCTGTTTTTCTATGATGATGTGCTCATCTATGAGATCGCCGGCAAGGAAGAGTTCATTTCGATTGCGCGCAGCATGGGCAAGGATGATCTTGTCATCATCGTTTCCCTGAGCGGAGAGACGCCGCTGGCCGTCGAGTTTGCGGAACTTCTGCAGATGAGGGAGATACCGCTCATCTCGATTACCCGCCTGCATGACAACACGCTTGCAAGCCTGTCGACGGTGAATCTTTATGTTTCGCCGGCGGTCTTCCATATTTATGAGGATGCGGAACATCCACAGTTCGAATCCATGATGCCATATTTCCTGCTCGTGGAGATCTGGTATGTAAAATATAAGCTTTATTTGCAGAAGAATCTGGACGGATAAGCAAAAAGCCTTGCAGATCCATGGCCGCTGCCAGTACGTTCAGATGTTCAGCCTTAGCCCGACATGCCATCATCTGCGTTGTCATCGTCAGCAGGCTGCTCATGTATACAATCAACCGGAAAAAAAGCGGTTTTTTCTGGTTGTAATCCATCCGATGATTTTTTATAATAGAGTCAACATATGGACGGCAAAGCGGCCTGCTTCTCTGGAACAAAGGGAAGCAGGCCGCTTTGTGTTTTATGTGATCTTGAAGAATCCACAGAATGAGGAGGGGTTGAAATGGACTTACTACGGACAAAGAGTGTAGATGCACTGACGGCAGTCAATCTGCATTCGGGATTGAAAAAAACCTTGGGGAGCAAGGATCTGGTTTTACTGGGGATTGGCTGCATTGTCGGAACAGGCATTTTTGTGCTTACGGGGGTGGCTGCAGCAAAATATGCAGGACCTGGTGTCATGCTGTCTTTTTTGATTTCGGCAGTCACCTGTGCTTTGGCGGCATTTGCTTATGCAGAACTTGCTTCGATCGTACCGGTATCTGGCAGTGCATATACGTATGCTTATGCATCGCTGGGAGAATTCATTGCTTTTGTAGTCGGCTGGGATTTGATCCTGGAATATACGGTGGCGGCAAGTGCTGTTGCATCCGGCTGGTCTGGGTACTTTACGGGCCTGCTGAAAAGCGGCGGAATCGATTTGCCTGTGTCGCTCACGAAAGTTCCTATGGATGGCGGGATCATCAATCTCCCAGCGGTGATCATTACGGTATTGCTGAGTGTTTTCCTGCTGCGCGGGACTAAGGAAAGCGCCATGCTGAACCGTATACTGGTTGTGATCAAGCTGGCGGTGATTGCATTGTTCCTGTTTTTGGCAGCTCCGCATGTACAGGCTGCGAACTGGACGCCGTTCATGCCGTTTGGCTTCGGCGGTGTTGCGGCAGGTGCATCCATTGTATTTTTTGCCTATATTGGTTTTGATGCGGTTGCAACCTCGGCAGAGGAGTGCAGAAATCCGAAAAAGGACCTGCCTGTTGGCATCGTTGGATCACTCGTTGTCTGTGCGCTGCTGTATTTTGTGGTTGCAGGCGTACTTACCGGTGCGGTTCCCTATACAGAGCTGAATAATGCAGAACCGGTAGCTTATGCACTGCGCTTGCTTGGGTATAATGCTGGTGCAGCAATCGTTGCGGTGGGAGCAATTTGTGGGATTACGACGGTTCTGCTTGTGCTGCTTTACGGACAGGCGCGTATTTTTTATGCACTTTCCCGTGATGGCATGATTCCAAGCAGTATCTGCAAGGTCCATCCGAAATATCAGACGCCGTATATTGTGACCATCATTGGTGCAATTGTTGTTGCCTGTATTGCTGCGTTTGCTCCAATCGGAATCATTGCAGAGATGGCAAATATCGGGACGTTGATGGCTTTCCTTATCGCATCCATTGGTGTCTGGGTATTGCGCCGCCGTCAGCCGGAACTGCATCGCGGCTTCCGCTGCCCGGCCGTCAATATTGTAGCACCGCTTAGCGTATTGTGCTGTGCTTATCTTATCTATCATCTGCCCATAGAAACCTGGATTCGGTTCTTTGTCTGGTTTGCCGTTGGCTTGTGCGTATATTTCTCTTACAGCTATCATCACAGCAAGATCAATGAGGATATGCCGGAGGAAGCACATACCGTAGTATAAAAAAACGAAAAAAGGCTGCTGCAGGAAAGCAGGCTTCCCAAGGGAAGCGCTTCCTGCAGCAGCCTTTTTTATGCCAGACGAATCAGGCAACCTGTACGTTGACAGCTCTGAGACGG
This sequence comes from uncultured Selenomonadaceae bacterium, assembly GCA_964611665.1. Taxonomy (GTDB): domain Bacteria; phylum Bacillota; class Negativicutes; order Selenomonadales; family Selenomonadaceae; genus CAZTAP01. Next base: position 3,342 of record CAZTAP010000228.1, read on the forward strand.
CTCGGGTTCTTCGGATCAGCTTCGACATCGAACGTTACGTTCTGATTTTCGTTAAGCGTCTTGAATCCGTCGGAAACGATAGCGGAGAAATGTACGAATACATCTTCACCAGTAGCTTCGTTGGCAATGAAGCCAAAGCCCTTATCTGCGTTAAACCATTTTACTGTACCTTTATTCATAGTAGGTACCTCCATATTATTTATTATATTCCGTGCAAAAACAAAAAATCACATATTTTTGTAAGTCATCGTACACAACAATAACTTACAAAAATATGTGAGTTCAATCGCTACATCCTGAATACTTGTTCAGTGTACCATGGGGAATGGATGGTGTCAAGGAATATTTATAGGGGAAAATAAAGTGCGAAGTGCTGCAATATGGCAGACATGGGGAATGGACGATTTTGGGACGGTCCTTTTCTGCCCATAAATTAC
>CAZTAP010000229.1:0-3759 GCA_964611665.1 uncultured Selenomonadaceae bacterium
GCCAGACGAAAAGGCTTCATCCGGAACATTCTTCATAGCGATAATTTTACCAGAAAGCGGACTTGACAAGAATTCTTTCCGCACCTGCGCAGCTTCGAATGTTCCTTTTCCATCAATCACCTCATCCCTGAAAACCGGCAAAGTCAATACCAGTCCGGCAACAAAAGACACAGCTGAAGCAAGGATGCCATAATACATACCAGAAACATCATTTGTAGCAGGATCGATGAAACATGGATAACCAAAAATCCCTAAGCCGCCAAAAATGAACAGCTTGACACCAAAGAACGCCATTATGGAACCGCCAATAGCCGCACCAATACAACTGAATACAAAATATTTCTTGCGTGGTAAAGTCACACCATAAATTGCAGGCTCAGTAACACCAAATATTCCCGAAAAGAAAGCCGGAATAGCCAGTGCTTTCAGTTTCTTATCTTTTGTGCGGAGCAGGATTCCCAGCACGACACCAATCTGTGCAAACGTAGCCCCAAAATAAGTAACAATGACGGGATCGAATCCCATAGAGGCCACATTATGAAGCATAATAGGGATAAGCCCCCAATGTAAGCCGAACATCACAAACACTTGCCAGAAGCCGCCAATTACAGCCCCGGCGATAACCGGGCTAAGACTATAAACCATGGTTACGCCTGCTCCGATCAGTTGCCCAGCCCATGTAGCGACCGGTCCCACGACCATAAGCGTCACTGGAATCATCACCAGCAGTGTGCAAAACGGAACCATGAATCCTTTTACCATGATAGGGATAATCTTAGCAAAGGCTCTTTCTACCCTCGCCCCAAAATATATCGCCAAAATAATAGGGATGACGCTGGAAGCATAGTTCATTAGAATAACTGGAATACCCAGGAATTCTAATTTAACATTCGATGCAATAACCGTACCCTGGAAAAGCTGATACAAAGCTTCACCCTTCATCAAGACAGACAAAGACGGATAAACCAGCGCAGCTCCTATAGCCATCGCCGAGAATTCACTCATTTTAAATTTCCGTGCTGCTGTACAAGCGAGGAAAATAGGCAGAAAGTAAAAGAATGCATCACTGACAATATTAACGACCTGCCAGGTACCACCTTTCGCCTCCACCAATCCCATAGCCACAAACAGGGCCAGAAAGCCTTTGACCATACCACTGGCAGCCAGTACGCCAAGGATTGGCGTGAAGATACCGGATACTGTATCAATGAACGAATCCAATATATTCATTTTCTTTCCGGCATCATCAGCAGCTAAACCGACAGCGCCGCTGATATCTGATACCTCTAAAACGGTATCATAAACATCGCCAACAGCATTGCCTATGACTACCTGGTATTGCCCGGCACTCTTGATGACAGTAACAACTCCATCGAGTTCTTTCAAAGCTTCCGTGTCAGCCTTTTGCTCATCCTTGAGCTTAAAACGCAAACGTGTAACGCAATGCTCCAATGAGATAACATTTCCTTCGCCACCAACATTTTGAATAATCTCCGTGGCCAACTGCTCGTATTTCTTCATTCAGTAAATCCCTCCAAAATCAGATCATGAAACTTTGAAGGTTTGGCCAACTTAATGTAACCATCCAGTTTACAAGATCATTAAGATCAATTCTTATGAATAGCTGCTGCGCTATACTGCCTGGTACGATTATCCTTGATCTGACCTTTCCAATCCATGCCATAAGCGAAATCATAGGTGTGGCCTTCACCATCAATATAGCAGGACATATCACGCGGCACATCCTCAAGCTGTGCCTCTACAGCGTCCATATCACGCGGCTGCTGGATTGGCAGCAGCCCCTGCGGCTCAGCATTGCCTAAAAGGATATCACAATAAGCACTGTCACTGACACCAAAGCCTACCAATAAAGCATCGGAGAGCGGTTCAATCTCAGAGAATACGGCTGGCTTTTCTTCACTGACAATCGTTACGACCGGAATGTTCTTGCCTGTCTGCCTGACAGCTTCGCGGCTGTAGGCTACACCATCATAATCCGTGCCATTGAACATATGGGACATCTTGCCAAAATAACTCCGGTCCTCACCTTCATCATGCGCAATAGAATGTCGGCGTACATGCGGTCCATCTGCCTTATACGGCTTGTACTGCAAGGAAATAGGCACATATTCACCGTTAAAATAACCATAGCCTTCACGCTGGTTGCCCATTGGTGTCGGACCATCAATGAAGTTCCAGACATAGTCGCATTCTGCAACCTTTTTCGATGACAAACGCACGATATCGTTGATTGCTGCCATCGGTTCGCCTTTATCATTTCTTGCAGTTCGTTCCGGTACACTATCCGTCACGATATTGACGTATTTTTCCACTTGTTCACGATTAACCGGCAGCTGCCAAACGGCATCGGTATTGACATGTCCAGTGGGTACTGGTTTTGACTGGGACGGACGGAATACCATAGGAATATATACGGTCGGCTTTTCTGTCTGTGCCTTTGCCTGATGAATGATATTCCCCTTGTTTTTCAACAGTACGATAGACTTCAGCTGCGCTTCATACCCGGCTTTGTGATTCGCAGGGTTGCTGACAATCTTCTCACTTGCTGCAGGGTTCAGATATGGATTTTCGAAAAGACCCAGCTGAAAGATATTGCGCAGCAGCCTGGTCGCAGACTGACGGAAACGGTTATCCATATACGCCTCTCCATGCGCCTTTACTCCCATCCGGTAAGCTTCCAATACCGGTTTCTTATCGCTGTTGCCGCCAAACTGATCTACACCAGCCATCAACGCCTTATAATGACGATCTGCCTCTGTATAGGATGCAGCTTCCATTCCCCACGGCATACCGATTGCGCTGATATTGGGGCGGGGATGTGTTACAGCCCAGTCAGTGCAGATAACTCCATCATAATGATATTTATTACGCAAAAGGCCGATCTTGAAACTGCTGAAGCCCGTGCCTACAGGTTCACCGTATTTGCCATTCTCATCCCATGCAATCGAATAAGAAGTCATTACTGCACTAGGCATTTTCGTCTTGCCTTTTAGCTTCAGGCCACCATCAACAAATGGCGTCAAAAGCGTATTGAAATTATTTCCCGGATAAACAGCATATTTGCCGGAAGGTGCATGCGATTCACGCCCGCTTTCACCGGCACCATCCCCCGGCCAGTGCTTCATCATCGCATTGATGCTTTCGGCACCCCAGCCTTGATCTTTTCCCTTTGCATCATAGGTAGACTGCATGCCATCCATCTTGGCCTGTGCCAAATCCCGGGACAGCGCAGGATCCTCACCAAAAGTTCCATAAATACGGTTCCAGCGCGGGTCGGTTGCCAGATCGATCTGCGGTGCCAAGGCAGTGCCAATTCCCATTGCCCGTGATTCCTCAGCAGACACCCTGCCGAATTCCTTTGCAATCTCCGGTGAGAACGTAGCTGCAACCCCCAGGTTACTCGGCCAACGGGAAACCTTACCCGTCAGATTCTGCAGATAAACGCCGTTCGGACGCGCATCATTACGAGGATCGGAACTGGTATTACAAGGGATACCAAAAGGGAGAGACTCCGCATAAGCCTGCATGGCGTTGTTCCATTCAACAGTCAGTGAAGGACTGGCCGCCGTATCTGCATTCAACACAGTACGTACATTATCTTCCTTAAGCATCTTCTTTTGAGCATCATTGATATCTGCCTTCAAATCCTTCTGATGCATGCTATAGAGCATCAAACCTGCAATTTGGTCAATGGAAAGCTTCTGAGACAAATCCTCGGCACGTTTCTGCGCTGACAGC
>CAZTAP010000230.1:0-3729 GCA_964611665.1 uncultured Selenomonadaceae bacterium
GGAAACATTCTTTGCGTATCCTGAATGCATACAGACAGCAAAAAACCGTCCCGAAGGACGGCTTTGACATGGATTAAAATGTGTGCGGGAAAAGTATTATCATGGTTATTCGTTATTCGCGGCCGCCCGTCCTGGAACTCCAGGCGCAGACCGGTCCGCCGGCATAATTCTTTCTTTATGCGTTCAAATGTGCTATCCTTGATATAATGAAGGTGAGAAGGTGAGCTTATGTTCAAAATATTTCGATATTTGACAAAAAAAGAACGTTATGGCTGTGCGTTGGTCCTGCTTTTGATCTGGGCACAAGTCTGGCTGGATCTGAAGATGCCGGACTATATGGCGAATATCACCATGCTGGTCGAGACGCCGGGCAGTGCGCTTGCGGATATCCTGCAGGCAGGCGGCGGGATGCTGGCCTGTGCGTTTTGCAGCATGCTGGCTTTTCTTGGTGCGTCTTATCTGACCGCACACATTGCCACAGGCTTCTCACGTACACTGCGCCGTGCAGTCTATGAAAAGACAATGTCCTTCTCGCTGGCTGAACTGCAGCGTTTTTCTACAGCAAGCCTGATCAACCGTACGACGAATGATATCACGCAGGTGCAGCAGCTGGTAAGTGCAGGCCTGCAGGCTATGCTCAAAGCGCCTTTTCTGGCAATCTGGGCAATCTACAAGATCTCGGGCAAGGAATGGCAATGGTCGGCCGCGACAGCAGTGGCGGTATTCCTTGTCATGCTGGTCCTGGCCCTTGTCGTGCTCTTTGTTGTGCCAAGGTTCCGGCGTGTACAGAAACTCACGGATACACTGAACCGCATCGTGCGCGAGCAGCTGCAGGGAATCCGGGTCATGCGTGCCTATCATGCGGAGGCTTATGAAGAGAAGCGCTTTGCCAGCGCGAACGCAGCGCTTTTGCAAAACAATCTTACTGCGGCACAGATCATGGCGCTGGTCTTCCCAATGATGATGCTCGTGGGGGGCGGACTGACCCTTGCCATTTATTGGATCGGTGCCTACATCATTGCGGCAGCCGGGATGTCGGACAGGCTGCGGCTTTTCTCGGATATGGTAGTGTTTTCCAATTATGCCATGCAGGTCATTATGGCCTTTATGCTGCTGAACCTGGTGTTTTTGCTTGTGCCGCGTGCGCAGGTTTCCATCCGGCGTCTGCTGGAAGTGCTGCGTGTCGTGCCGGGCATCGTGGATGGTACGAAGCATCTGCAGGAACGTCCGGAGTCTGGTACGCTGGAGTTCTCTGCGGTGAGCTTCCGGTATCCGGGAGCGGCTGCTCCTGTGCTGTGCGATATCAGCTTCCGCGTCGGGCGGGGCAGGACACTGGCCATCATTGGTGCGACAGGCAGCGGCAAGACGTCTCTGGTCCAGCTGATCAATCGTACCTATGATGTTTCTGCGGGGAAGATCCTGGTGGACGGGCAGGATGTGCGTGACTATGAACGTCAGGAACTGCAGAGCCTTATCGGTTATGTGCCGCAGAAAGCAGAGCTTCTTGCCGGGACTATAGCGGAGAATATCACCTATGGAACCTCTCCGGGACGCCGGCAGCCGAATCAGTCTGCCGTAGAGCGTGCAGCACGCATCGCGTGCTGCAGTGAGTTCATTGCGCAGCTGCCGGAAGGTTATGAAGCACCGGTAGCGCAGGGCGGCACGAACTTTTCCGGCGGACAGCGCCAGCGGATTACGATTGCGCGTGCAGTCGCCTGGGAGCCGGAGATTTTCATTTTTGATGATTCTTTTTCAGCGCTGGATTATGCGACAGATCAGAAGGTCCGGCAGCAGCTGTCTGATGAGCTGCAGGATGCAGTAAAGATCATTGTGGCCCAGCGCATCGGTACGATACGTCAGGCAGATGAAATCATCGTGCTGGAACATGGCCGCATTGTTGGCCGCGGCACGCATGAGGAGCTGCTGCGCTCCTGTGAGGTTTATCAGGAAATTGCACGTTCGCAGCTTTCCAGAGAGGAGCTCGCTTATGACTGAAAAGAGAATGCATAGAAGTACGGGCAGGCGGCATGGACCGGAGGCAATGGCAGCAGCAGAACGCAGCAAGAATTTCCGGGCCAGCCTGCGGCAGTTTTTCCGTTTTATCGGGCCGGATAAATGGCGGATCCTCATTGCATCCATCTGCGCTATTTTTGGTACGATGCTGAGCCTTGCCGGGCCGGAGCTTTTGCGGCGCATTACGGATACGATTGTGGGAGGACTAAGCAGCAGCTTCGATTTATCCAGCGTTGAGCATTTGGGACTGCTGCTTGCAGGGCTTTATGGTGCGGGCTTCGTGTTCAACTATGCGCAGGGCTTCCTCATGTCAGGCGTTGCCCAGCGCACTGCTGCAGCGATGCGGCGGGCTGTTTCATCCAAGCTGAACCGGCTGCCGCTGCGTTACTTTGATGCGATATCCTATGGTGATATGCTGAGCCGTGTCACGAATGATGCAGATAGTGTCGGGCAAAACCTGAACAATAGTCTGTCCATGCTCGCGGCGGTGCTGCTGCAGCTCATTGTGGTTGTCATCCTTATGTTTTGGACCAATGTGCTGCTGGCTGTTGCGGGAATCCTCGTAACGATGCTGGGCTTTGTGCTCATGGCAGTCATTGCCCGGGCATCTGCGAAGTCTTTCCGTGGGCAGCAGAAGGGTCTGGGCGATATTGACGGGCTGGTGGAGGAAATCTATACGGCGCATACGGTAGTGCGTTCTTTCAATGGTACTGCCGCGGCACGCGAACGTTTCCAGGCGGCGAATGAGGCACTTTATGAATCAGCCTGGCGTGCGCAGTTCATGGGATCGAGCCTGATGCCGCTGATGCTTTTCATCAGCACGCTTTCCTATGTGGTGGTCTGTGTCCTTGGTGCTGCACTTGTGCTGCAGGGGCAGATCACGTTCGGCACGATCGTTGCATTTATGCTCTATGTACAGCTTTTTATGGAACCGCTGCAGAGGATCGCACAGGCACTGATCAGCCTGCAGACCATGGCAGCAGCTGCTGAGCGCGTGTTCCATGTCCTGGACGAGCCGGAGATGCCCGAGGAACCTGAAGCTGCACCTCTTGCGGATGTGCGCGGCGAGGTTGAATTCGCGGAGATTTCCTTCGGGTATTTGCCTGGAAAGCCCGTGCTGCAGAATTTTTCCGCGCAGGTACATGCAGGGCAGAAAGCAGCAATCGTTGGTCCTACCGGGGCCGGTAAGACAACGCTGGTAAACCTTTTGCAGCGTTTCTATGAGCTTGATGCGGGCGACATCATCATTGATGGCAAGTCGATCCACAGCCTTACACGCAGCCAGGTCCATGGTCTTTTTGCCATGGTACTGCAGGACACCTGGATTTTCGAGGGGACGGTACGGGAAAATATCATCTATAACCGCAAAGGCATTTCGGAGGAGCGGCTGCAGGATATCGTGGCAGCATCAGGTCTGCAGGACTATGTGGAGCAGCTGCCGCAAGGGCTCGATACATTGCTGGATGAGAGTGTGAGCCTGTCGGCGGGCCAGCGGCAGCTGCTGACCATTGCGCGGGCCATGGCGGTGGACGCGCCGCTTTTGATCCTGGATGAGGCGACGAGCTCTGTGGATACGCGTACGGAGCTTTGTGTACAGCAGGCAATGGACCGGCTCATGCAGGGACGCACGAGCTTCGTCATTGCGCATCGCCTGTCAACAATCCGCAATGCGGATATTATTTTCGTGCTGCAGGATGGCAATATTGTGGAGAGCGG
>CAZTAP010000231.1:0-3708 GCA_964611665.1 uncultured Selenomonadaceae bacterium
CCCACACATGTCTTATCTAATATTTTATCATATTATTTAGATAATTCAAGCTCTTGTTGCTTTTTCGCTCTGAGCGGTCTGTTCATAGTTATTTCGTGTACGCTGTACCAGCATCTGGCAGAATACCAAATTATTTGTTGCTCTAAATTTGAACACAACAACACATTAGCAGGATTTTTGCGACTTTCGTCTAAGTATTCTTTATGCGGACCATACTTATCTTAAAGGAGATTTTTTACATTGATGATTCAACTTGATAAAATTGCCACAGAACAGCGAAACACAGCTACCGCACACATCGATGAACTTTCTACGTTCGATATGCTGACACTGATCAATGAAGAAGACAAAAAAATTGCCCCGGCAATCACTCATATTCTGCCACAAATTGCAAATGCAGTTGATCTTATTGCGGCCCGGTTAAAAGATGGTGGCCGCCTTTTTTATCTTGGTGCCGGTACTTCCGGCCGCCTGGGCATACTAGACGCAGTCGAATGCCCGCCAACCTACAGCACGGATCCGGAGCTGATCCAGGGAATCATTGCCGGTGGATATCCTGCCATCTTTAAAGCACAGGAAGGTGCTGAAGATTCTGCAGAACTCGCCCAAAAAGATCTTCTCTCACATCATTTCAATACAAAAGATATTCTCATTGGCATTGCAGCTTCAGGCCGTACACCTTACGTAGCAGGAGGCTTGCAATATGCAAAAAGCTTGGGAGCCTCCACCATCTCTATTGCATGCAGTCCGGATTCCCCCATTGCCAGGCTCGCGGACATCGAACTCACGGCAATTGTCGGACCGGAGGTCATTACAGGCTCAACCCGGATGAAAGCCGGCACTGCACAGAAACTTATTTTGAATATGCTTTCAACGGGTACAATGATCCGCCTGGGCAAAGTTTATGGTAACCTGATGATTGACGTAAAGACTTCCAATAAAAAGTTAGAGGAACGTGCCCGGCACATTGTTATGGAAGCTACCGGCTGCAGCAGGGATGACGCCGTTACTGCCCTGTCCAAAACAGCAGGTCAGACAAAACTTGCTGTTTTCCTTTTACTTTCCCAGCTTCCCCTTGAAAAAGCCCGGCAGATATTGACTGCTGCTGACGGCTATGTAGGCAAAGCCCTTACCATAGCCGGAACAACCAGATAAAAAAGGAGGGTTTATTATGCAAAATGGTATTTCGATTTATCCGGGACTGGATAATAGCCTGGAGGAAAATCTTACCCTTATTGAAACAGCCGCTTCACTTGGAATCCAGCGGATTTTCACCTCCCTGCATATTCCAGAAAGCGATACCTCCGTTTTTAAGCAGGAACTTGGCGAGATCTTGCGCTTTGCGCGTCATCATCACATGGAAATCATTTCTGATATTTCCCCCGTCACACTGGACCTTTTAAATCTGGATCATTTCAGCTTGTCTGCCTTTCAATTTCTGGGCATCCGTACGCTGCGCCTCGACTATGGGTATGGTACAGATGAAATTGCTGAACTCAGCCGCAATGCACAGGGCATGCGTATTCAGCTGAATGCCTCGACCATCACAGGACAAATCCTGACAGAACTTCTGCACAAAAAAGCAAATTTCTCAAACATTGACGCGCTGCACAATTTCTATCCCCGGGAGGGCACAGGCATCTCCGAAGAAACCCTGGTACGAAAAACTGCCATGCTTCATAAAGCCGGTATCCATGTTGCTGCTTTTGTCCCCAGCCAGCATCGGCGCCGTTCACCTCTGCGCCGCGGCCTTCCGACCCTGGAAATGCACCGTGATGTTTCTCTGAGCTTGGCCGCACGTCATCTGGCTGCCGTCGGAATCGACTCTGTTTTCGTCAGCGATTCCCTGCCTTCCAACGATGAGCTGAAGGAACTCAGTCAGCTGAAAAATGCCCAGGTAGCCTTGAAGGCCCGGCTTTTCAGCAATGACCCCGTTCAAACGGAACTTCTGAAGCATACCTTCACTTCTCGTATCGATGAAGCAAGGGACGCAATCCGTGCCCAGGAAAGCCGCCCTTTGCTTAAAAAAAGCGGGCATACCATTTCACCGGAAAACACGAAGGTCCGGCCGTATGGTGCCATTACCCTGGACAATAAAGACTACCAGCGGTATATGGGGGAGCTGCAGATCATCAAACGGCCGCAGCCAGCAGATCCGCGCACAAATGTTGCCGCCCAGCTGTTGGAAGAAGAATGCTTTCTGATCAACTACATCATTCCCGGCAAAAAGTTTTCCTTCCGGTTTACCTGATTTCCTCTAAAAAAACGCCACCCAGGATTTTCCTGGGTGGCGTTTCTTCTTATTGATAGGCCGGCAAATCCGGTTTGATTTTCACTGCTGCTTTATAATCCTCTTCCGACTGTGCCGTCTTTCCCAACTGCTTATACACATAGCCGCGGCGATAATAAAGAATCGCATTTTTATCATCCAGTTTCAATGCCGTCGTATAATCCGCAGCAGCAAGATCAAGCTGCTTCATCTGCTCATATAAAACTGCACGATTGACATAATAAACAACATTTTTGTTATTCATGGAAATTGCCTTTGTACAATCCTCTGCTGCAGACTTATTGTCTCCTAAGGCACTTTTTTCAATTGCCCTGCCATTATAAAATTCCGGATTATTTGGCTGAAGCTCAATCGCCTTGCTGAAATCATTCATTGCATCCTGATTGCGCTTAAGCAAGCGATAAGTCAGTGCACGCTCCGCATAGATCTGTGCAACTTCCGGCTCCATTTCGATTACTTTCGAAAAATCCGCTGCAGCCTCATCATATTTCTGCATTGCACGATAGGTACCTGCACGATTGGCATAAACAAGCGATGCATCTGGTGCCAGCTCAACCGCCTTATTGAAATCCGCGATTGATTCATCATATTTCTGCAGCTTTTCATAAGCCACACCCCGCCCGTTATAGGCTCCTGCCTGCTTATCATCAAGCTCAATCGCTTTGCTGTAATCATCCACCGCTTCGGTATATTTCTGCATCATCTCATAAGTGAACGCACGCGCAATATACGCTGGATAAGGATGTTCTGTCGAAGCGGCTGCCTGACCAAAGTCATTCAGCGCTTCCTGCATCTTGCCCAGGCTGCGGTATAATGTACCACGATACATATACACCGCAAAAGACTTCGGCATCAGGTTTTCTGCTTTATTAAAGGACGTCAAAGCATCCTCAGGCTTTTTCAACGCCTCATAGGTAAGCCCAAGTTCCAAATAGGCACGACCATTCTGTGGTTCAAGAGAAGCTGCCTTATTAAAGTCTTTGACCGCATCATCGTATTTTTGCAAATCACGCAGCACCACGCCACGGTTCATATAGGCAGGCGCACTGTTGGCATTCAGCTGCAAAGCAGCCGTATAGCTTTTTAATGCACCTTGGAGATCCTTTTTCCCATAAGCTTCATTTCCCGCCAAAATCGATTTGACTTCAGGTCCTTCGGCATTCGCAGTTGTTTTCGCTGGCTGAGATTGTGCTGGTACTGCTTCAGCAGCCATTGCCTCTGGCTGTATTCCCTGGATTCCCCATGCTCCGGTAAAAGCAGCCAGCGCTGCTGCTAATGCTATTGATTTTTTCATACTCTCGCCTCATTCATTTAAGTTAGTACCTTGATTTTATCGTAACCTTTGTCTTATTCGCCATGCAGACATTGACGTCCTCCCCATGGCTAAAGCCAGGGGATTCCCAAGTGACTAACGCCCC
>CAZTAP010000232.1:0-3675 GCA_964611665.1 uncultured Selenomonadaceae bacterium
AGTAGGAACCAGCGAGCGGATCGATGACATCAGCAAGACCGCTTTCATAAGCAACAATCTGCTGCGTACGAAGGGCAACCATTACGGAATCTTCCGTCGGCAAAGCAAGTGCTTCATCACGGGAGTTCGTGTGCAGGGACTGCGTGCCGCCCATAACAGCAGCTGCTGTCTGAAGTGCTACACGGATAATGTTGTTGTTCGGCTGCTGAGCAGTAAGCATGGAGCCTGCAGTCTGTGTATGGAAACGCAGCTTCATGGATTTCTCACTCTTGGCATGGAAGCGTTCTTTCATGACCTTTGCCCAGATACGGCGGGATGCACGGAATTTCGCAACTTCTTCAAGAACATTGTTATGTGCATTCCAGAAGAAGGAAAGACGGCCTGCAAATGCATCAACATCAAGGCCAGCCTTGATTGCAGCTTCACTGTAGGCAATACCATCAGCAATCGTAAACGCGATTTCCTGTGCAGCTGTCGAACCAGCCTCACGGATATGATAGCCGGAAATGGAGATAGTGTTCCACTTCGGTACATTCTTTGAGCAATATGCAAAGATATTCGTGATCAGACGCATGGAAGGACGCGGCGGGAAGATATATGTTCCGCGAGCTGCATACTCTTTGAGAATATCATTCTGGATTGTACCCTTGAGCTGATCTGCAGAAACGCCCTGTTTCTCAGCAACAGCAATATACATCGCAAGGAGTACAGATGCCGGAGCATTGATTGTCATGGACGTAGAAACCTTGCCCAGATCGATTTTATCGAAGAGGACCTCCATATCAGCGAGGGAGTCGATAGCAACACCGACTTTACCGACTTCACCTTCAGAAATCGCATCATCTGAGTCATAACCGATCTGCGTCGGAAGGTCGAATGCACAGGAAAGTCCTGTAGCACCTGACTCGATGAGGTAACGATAACGCTTGTTGGATTCTTCAGCTGTGGAGAAACCAGCATACATACGCATCGTCCAGAAACGTCCGCGATACATCGTCGGCTGTACGCCGCGTGTATAAGGATATACACCAGGGAAGCTGATTTCATCAGCATAATCCGTATCCTTGATGTCAAGTGGAGTATACAGGCGCTTCTCAGGGATATGCTTACGTTCTGGGAAACGTGCGATTGCTTTTTCTACGCTAGCCTCATATTTGGCCAGTTCAGCCTGGATTTTTTCATTGCTCATAATGGAAATTACCCTCCTGTTTTTACTTCTTCATTGTACCAGTTTCTACGAATCTTTCATGCATGGACAGCGCTTCTTTGAGGATGTGCGGTGTATGTGCATGATGAGTGGCCTCTACGGCTCTATTATAATAATCTAACAGCATCGGTTTGTAGTCCGGATGCGCACATTTATTGATGACTTCAAGAGCCCTTGCACGAGGAGCAAGGCCGCGCAGATCCGCAACGCCTTGTTCTGTAATGATGATATCGACATCATGCTCTGTATGATCAATATGGGAGCACATCGGTACAACGGACGAAATCGCGCCGTTCTTAGCAACAGATGGTGTATAGAAAATGGTGAGGTATGCGTTGCGGGCAAAGTCACCGCTGCCGCCGATACCATTCATCATCTTGGTACCCGTAATGTGTGTGGAGTTCACATTGCCATAGATATCAACTTCAATCGCCGTATTCATGGCGATTACGCCAAGGCGATGTACGACCTCCGGACTGTTGGAAACTTCCTCAGGACGCAGCAGCAAATACTTCTTGTATTCTGCAACATTCTTATAGAAACGTTCCATACCTTCCGGTGACGGAGAAAATGCTGTGCCGGAAGCAAAGTTCAGCTTGCCTGCATCAATAAGATCAAGCATGCCATCCTGGATGACTTCGGTATAAACGGTAAGATCCTTGAGATCAGAATCTACGAAGCCTGCAATGACTGCATTGGCAACATTGCCGACACCAGACTGCAGCGGCAGAAGATTTTTCGGCATACGGCCTGCCTTGACTTCATCAGCAAGGAACTCCAGCGTAAGCTGTGACATCTTCTTGGAATTCTCATCGATAGCCGACAAGGAACGTGTATGATCCTTGATATCGCAAGGAACGATGAATTTGATTTTATCCGGTGTGCAAGGGATATACGGCGTACCGATACGGTCATTCGCCTTTACAATCGGAATCGGCAGTCTGTGCGGCGGATCAAGCGGTACATAAACATCATGCATGCCCTCGAGCTCAAGCGGCTGTGTCGTATTGACTTCGACAATCACAACATCCGCAGACTGTACATAGGAAGCAGCATTGCCGAGCGAAGTCGTTGGAATGATGTTGCCCTCTTCCGTGATCGCGCAAGCCTCAACGATTGCTACATCGATCTTGCCGAGGTAGCCGCAGCGCCCAAGCTGTGCTGATTCACTTAAATGAAGATCGCAATAATCAACGGAACCATCGTTGATTTCATTGCGCAATACCTTATCTGTCTGATACGGCAAACGTTTTTTAATACCATGTACCTGTGCAAGGATGTCATCGAGCTCAGGACCCGTAGAAGCACCCGTCCAAAGATTAATGGTGAAAGGCTCTTTCTTCATCCTTTCCGCAAGTGCCATTGGAACTGCTTTCGGATACGCCGAAGCGGTGAATCCGCTCGTGCCGATATTCATTCCCGGTTTGATAAAAGCTGCAGCTTCCTCTGCACTCACGATTTTCGCCTGCAAATCCTTATTGCGCACGCGATCGAGAATATCTATCATTGATAAATCCTCCCTCACCAGGCCGCGACCGGCCTGTATCATTTTAGTGGTATGATACGCTGGTTTCGTATAACTTAAACGTATAAATTGCGGCAATAATAGCATCATTCATAACCTGAAACTATCGCATTAATTGCCTATAACTATAAATTATCGTAACACCATGTATCAATTATATCCCAAGCACAAGCATACCACTTCGAAGAAAAGCCGTCAAGATAGATGTAACCTATTCTTGACGGCTTTTTTAAGGATTTGTGAAAAATTGTTCTAAGTTTTTAAATTGACGGCATTTTGACTACAAATCCGTCTATTATTTCGGAAGCAAAAACTTCTTTTTTCATAATTTTTTTACGACATCTCCGGCCACACTCCAGATTCTACTTCCTCGTAATATGATAAGACAAACTGCTGAGTCCGACGGACAGATCTTCATTCACGATATGCATGGAATCCGGCACCTGCATCTTGATTGGTGCGAAATTCCAGATTCCCCGTATGCCGGAGCTGACCAGTTTGTCCGCTACGCCCTGGGCAAATGCCGCCGGGACAGCAATGATCCCAATCTGGATATTTCTGTCCTTCACGATCTGGCTGAGATTCGCAATATCCTCAACTTTGACATGATTCACCGTCGTACCGATGACATTTGGGTCCTGGTCGAATAATGCGACCAGATTAAAGCCCAGCGTAACAAAATTCTGGTAGTTCGCAAGAGCTGCCCCCAGATGACCGATACCAATCACGGCGATATTCCAATGATTGTTGAGCCCGAGGATTTCCCCCACATTGCGTTTTAACTCGTTGACATAATAACCGACGCCCTTTTTGCCGAACTGCCCAAAAGATGCAAGATCCTTGCGGATCTGCTCCGGTGTAATCGTGAGCCGGCGTCCCAGCTCATCTGAGGAAATAATATCGATTCCCTCATCCTGCGCAAGACGCAGCGTACGGAAATAAA